>CALMDI010000804.1 GCA_937864975.1 uncultured Chloroflexota bacterium
GTCGACAATGCCTGAGCGCACGACCCGCGCAATTGCCCCCGCCGTATGGAAGCCAAGCACCGCCGCGGGCAGGATCAAATGGCTCAGCCCGCCCGCCCCGCTCGACGGCAGCAGCGCAAGCTGCACGGTAAACACGTAAATTGCCAGCGTGCCCGTCCAGTAAATTGGCGTGCTCAGCGACAGGTTGACGACGAGCCGCGCCGCCGAACCGACTGGCTCCACGTCCAGCGCGCCGAGGCAGCCAAGCAGCAAACCGGTCGCCACCGCGACCGCCAGCGCCGACACTGCCAGCGCCAGCGTCGGCGCAAGCTGCTGCGCGATCAGCCATGCCACGGGCTGACCGTTTAACAGCGACGTGCCAAAGTCGCCGCGCGCCAGCCCGGCGAGATAGCGCGCGTATTGCAGCCACAGTGGGTCGGTCAAGCCGTAGTCCGCGCGCCGCTGCTCAATCGCTTCCTCGCTCGCGCCGCTGTCCATAAACTGCACGGCAATCGCATCGCCGGGCAGCGCGCGCAGGGCGAAAAATGCCAGCGTCGCCGCCAGCCAGATCACCGCCAGCGCGGACAGTATCCGGCGCGCAGCAGCCACCGCTCAGCCTCCCGTGATGGTCAGGTTATTGAGAATGGGATACCAGCCGTAGGCGTCGAACATCAGGTTGGAAACGGACGCGCTCGCGCCGTTCAGATTGACGTAATCGCGAATCGGCAGGAGCAGCGCCTCGTTCATAATCGTCGCCTGCGCCTGCGCGTACAGGTCGCGCCGCGCGCCTAGATCAGAAACCCGCGCAGCCTGATCGAGCAGGTTGTCCAGCTCGACGTTGGCGTAACCCGTCCAGTTGTTGGGCGCGCCGCTGGCAAAGAACTGCTCGAGGATCGAGGCATCCACGCCGAAGGTGTAGTAAGCGACGAGGTTGTATTCCCCGGTCTCAACCTCGTCCAGCAGCGCGCCGCGCGTGGGTACCGGGCGCAGGTTGGCGCGCACGCCGACCGTTCGCCACTGATCCTGGAGAAATTGCGCTGTTTCCGGGATCAGTCCCCACGGCGGCACGATCACGTCCACCGCCAGCTCGACGCCGCTGAAATCCAGATATCCGTTGTTGTCGGTGTCGCGGTAGCCGGCGTCGGCAAGCAGCGTCTGCGCCTGCGCCGTGTCGGTGGCATACGCGCCCGCGACGGCGGGGCTGAAGAAAATGTTGTTCCCCGACAGCGGACCCCACGCGATGGGCGAAAAGCGCTGGAAAACCGTGTCGACAATCGCGTTGCGGTTCGCGGCGTAGATCAACGCCTGCCGCACCTGAAGATTGTCGGTCGGGTAGCGCTGCGTGTTCATCAGGAATTGCAGCGGCTGACCGGGAATAGTGACCGGGACGAGTTGAATCGCGCTGTTGCCGGTCAGTGCGCGCGCCTCGGCGGGTGGAAGCTCGCCCATGATTTGCGCTTCGCCGCTTTCCAGCGCCAGCGCGCGCGTCGCTTCATCTTCGTAGAAACGGAACTCGATCTCGTCCACCGAAGCATCCGTCGGCGGCGTGTAGAACGGCGGTCCCCAGGTGTATTCCGGGTTTCGCCGCAGCGTGATGTGATCGCCCGGCACGTATTCTACGAAGATAAACGGACCCGTGCCGACCTGATAATATTGATAGCGGTTGGTGGAATACTGTCCGAACGCGGTCGGGCTTGCCATGCCCAGGTAAACCTGACTCAAGCCATCGAGCAGCGGGCTGTACGGTTCGGACAGAAAAATGCGGATGGTGAATTCGTCGATAATTTCGTGACGCAGATACGAGCCGAGCAGATACACGGCTTTCTGCGAGCCGAGACCCGGATCGGTAATCCGCTGCAAATTCGAGGAAACCGACTGGGCGTTGAACGAGCTTCCATCGTGGAACTTCACGCCCTGCCGCAGCGTAAACGTGTACACCAAGCCATCGTCCGAGATCGTCCAGTCAGTCGCCAGCCCGTCGACAAACTCACCGGTGACAGGGTCTCGGTAAACCAGCGTGTCATACACCTGCCGCAGGGGAATCCCAAGCTCGGACGACGAGTGAATGTGCGGGTCGAAGCCGCTCGGCATGAGGGTAAGCCCATAGACGATGCGGTTGCGCGGCGCGTCGGACTGCGATTGCACGGCGGGCGCGCAGGCGGTGAGCAGCAGCAGGATGCCCACGACAAACCGCCCTGCAAGCGACTGAAGCATACTTACCCTTTCCCAGTTGCCTGCTGTCGACCAAAATAGGCAGTATAACAGAACGAACCGAGAGAAGGTAGAGACGTGTCGGCATACAATCCACGGCTGCTGATCCCGCCAGAAGAGGAGGAGGTTTATCCCTACCGCCGCGTCTGGCGCAGTCTCGCGGTCGAGGCGGTCGTCCTGCTGGTGCTGGCGCTGGCGCTGGTGGTGCTGGCACGCTTTGTCGGCTTTCGCTTCCCGGCGATTATCCACCGACCCGTAGGCGTGGCGCTGGCGCTGCTGCCGCTTGGACTCTGGTTCGTATTCTCGTTGGTGCAGGAACGTCTCGTACCCGAACCGAGACGCCGACTGTTCCTCGTCATGGTCATTACGGCGCTGGTTGCCAACGCGATTGGCGTGCCGCTGGTCGAGCAGTTTCTCCAGCCGGATCGCTGGCTGCCGCTGGCGAGCGCCCTCACCCGCATCCTGGGCTACACCTTCACCGTGGGCATCGTTCACGAACTGCTAAAATATCTGGTCGTTCGCTATGGTGTGTGGCAGGATTGTTTTCGCACGCGCATGGACGGCATCGCTTATATGCTCGCCGGGGCGGTCGGATATGTTACGGTACTCAATTTGCATTACGTCTTTTCCAACGACGTGCCGCCCGACGTCGCCGCGCTGCGTGTTTTCAACACCGCCGCCGTGCAGTTTGCCGCCAGCATCGTCATCGGTTACGGCTTGTCGGAAGTCCGGTTTGGGCGTCCGTCGCCGCTCTTGCAGGCGATCACACTCGCCGTCGCCGCGACACTGACGGGCATCGCCGTGCCTTTGCGCGCCGGACTGGTCAACGCGACCTTAACGCTTGGGGCGAGCGGTGCGTCACCGCTGCAAGGGCTTGGATTATCGGCGGTGCTGCTGGTCGCTTCGGCGGGGGTGATCGGCTTTCTGATCGACAGCATTGGCATTCTGCTGCTGGGCGTGGTCGGCCCTGGCCCGCTGGTAGCGCGATTCTTCTTCCTGATGCCGATGCTCAAGGGGTTCGGCGCGATACGCGACCTGAACAACCCGCCGCCTGTCCAAAATAAAGACTTCAGTCCGGCACAAGCAGAAACATCAACCTTCAAATCGTTCCTCGATGAGATCGCTGACGATCCCATTCCAGGCAAACCCACTGCCGTTAAAAAACTGGTCACGGCGAAGAAGCCAGCCCCAGCGAAAAAAGGGATGCTGGCAAGTTTTACCCGCCTGGAACTGGCATTGGCAGGGGTGGTCGCCTTTCTGCTCGTGGTGGTGATCGAGGTGGTGATCGGTACCGCACTGGTGAAACCT
>CALMDI010000805.1 GCA_937864975.1 uncultured Chloroflexota bacterium
GACGCGAGACCGCCGGAAAATACTTCGACTGCGCCACGCCGCCCGCACCGATCATGCCAAGCCGGATCGGTCGCCGCGCCGCGCGTTCCTCGTCGTAGGCGACGCCGTACACGTCCATTTGCTCGAAGGCTTTGCGCGCGGGCGTGTGTCCATAAGTGTCGTCGGGCATCGGCTAGACGCTCCCGCTCGGCTCGACCCACGACACACCCACCGGATCGAGCAGCTCATCGTCGCCGCCCTTGCCTTCCAGCAGCCGCCGACTGACCAGCCCGAAGAGCAGCGCGGCGATGATCGCCAGTCCCTTGTAAACGTTGAAATAGGCGTCGATCATGCCGAGGTTGCTCAAGCCGTTGTTGAGGATGGCGATGAACAGCGCGCCAAGCAGCGTTTTCCTCAGGTTCCCCTCGCCGCCCTGAAACGGATTGCCGCCGATGATGACCGCCACAATCGCGTCCAGTTCCAGCCCGTAGGCGGCGTCGGGCGCGGCGGCGCCCAGGCGGCTGATGGTAATGACCGCGCCGACAGCGGTGAAGAAGCCGAGCATGGCGAACATCAGGATTTTGTAGAAAACGACGTCTACCCCCGCCTGAATCGTCGCGCGCTCGTCGCCGCCCATCGCGTAGGTGTACCGTCCCAGCCGCGTGCGGTTGAGCAGGAACCAGCCGAGCGCGAACGCCAGTACGATCAACACCAGCGCGGGCTTGATCTCCCAGATTTTCGCGTTGTTCATGAAGGTAATAAACGGGTCACGGATGACGATCGAGTCGCCGCCCGTCAGGCTGACCGCCAGACCGCGCGCCCAAATCCACGCCGCCAGCGTGACGATGAGCGGGTTAATCCCGATTTTGGCGATCAGGATCCCATTGACGACATAGATAAGGATTGACGCCGCGAAACCGCCGAGCAGCGCCAGAAGAATGCTGCCGGTCGAGGCAAAAATCATGCCCATGACCACGCCGACCAGCGCGATCATCGAGCCGGGAGACAGGTCAATGTTGCGCGAGATGATGGCGAAGGTCATGCCGACCGCGACGATGAACAGCGGCGCGTTCTGTTCCAGCATTTTGGTGATGTTGGCAACCGACAGGAAAGTCGGGTTCGCGGCGTTGAAAATCAGCACGAGCAGGACAAGGATGACCAGCAGCCCGTAATCGCCGAGGAAACGCCCGGCGTCCTGCCGCGTGAGTGAGGGGGTGGGTGGCTGTGTCATGGCGTCGCTCATTTGCCCCGCTGAACGAACCGCTCAAGCAGCACCGCGCCGAGCACCAGAAATCCCGTAACCGTCTGCTGCCAGATCGCCGTCACCCCACTCAGCGTCAGATAATTTAAGACCATCGTGAAGATTGCCGTGCCGAGCAGCGTCTTTTCGACGCGCCCGACGCCGCCGCTTAAGCGCGCGCCGCCCAGGACGACCGCGGCGATGGCGTTGAATTCCATGCCCGCGCCCGCGTTCGGACCGACGACGCCAACCGTTGCCGCCGTCAGCATCCCCGCGACCGCCGCCAGCAAGCCGCTGAGCACATAGGCGAGGATTTTGACGCGCAGGAGGGGTACGCCGCTCAGCCGCGCCGCGATGGGGTTGCCGCCAATCGCGTAGACGTAGCGCCCGAACACGGTCTGCTTGAGGACGATGGCAAACACCACGTACAGCACAAGCATGATGACCGCCATGATCGGCAGGAAAGCAATCGTGTCGGAGGCGATGTCGACAAACAGGGGGTCGGTCACCCAGATGTAGGTATTTTCGATCAGGATTTGCCCCAATCCGCGCACGGCGATGAGCGTGCCGAGCGTGGCGATCACGGGGCTGATGCCCGCCACCTCGACCAGCACGCCGTTGACCAACCCGACGAGCGCGCCGATCACCAGACCCGCGCCGATTGCCGGGACAGGAGCGACGTCGTAGCTGTCGAGAAGAAGGGCGGTCACCGCGCTGCTGAGCAGCACGACCGAGCCAACCGACAGGTCGATGCCCCCGACCAGAATCACTACCGTCATGCCGATGCCGAGGATGCCGACTATCGACATCTGTTTAAGGATGTTGAGCAGGTTCTGGGGCAGGAAAAAGCGCTCGCTCGTCAGCCCAAAGAACAGGAACAGGGCGATGACGACCACCACGGTGCTCAGGGTGCTGAGCGCCGTCCACCCGTCTGCCCGCGCCGGGATAAGCGATGGACGCCGCTCCGGCGCTTCCGCCATATTCGCCATTAAAGGGTCGCCCCCTGTACCGCCGACAGCAGCGTTTCCTCGTCCACCTCGCCGCGCTGAAAGATGCGTGTGAGGCGGCGGTTGTACATGACAAAAATCCGGTCGGAAATGCCGAGGATTTCGAGCAGGTCTTCCGACACGACAATGATTGACTTGCCCTGGTTCGCCAGCTCGCTCAGGTGAGCGTAAATCTCGGCTTTCGCGCCCACGTCGATCCCCTGCGTAGGCGAGATGAAAATGAGAACGTCCAAATCTCGCAGCAGCCACTTGCCGAGGATGACTTTTTGCTGGTTTCCGCCGCTGAGCGTGCTCACCTTCACCTTAGACGACGCGGCTTTAACGTTCAACTGCTGCATCGACTCGCGCACCGCCCAGCGCTCGCGCCCGTTGTGAATGAACATTGTCAGCCGTCGAAATGCCGCGAGCGACGGCAGGCTGATATTCTCTTTCACGCTCATGTCTGGCACGAGTCCTTCGAGCTTGCGATGCTCGGTCAGCAGACCGATGCCGAGGCGTACCGCCTGCCTGGGCGAGCGAATGCGGACGACCAGCCCGCGGCGTTTAATCGTGCCGCGCACGCCGTCCTGAATGCCGAAGAGCGCCCTCGCCAGCTCGTTCTGTCCTGCGCCGAGCAAGCCGGTGATACCCACGATCTCGCCGCGCCCCACGGTAAAGCTCACGTCGCGCACTGCCCGACGGACGGAGAGATGACTGACTTCCAGCACAACATCGGCATTGGCGCGCATCTGTTCGGCGTGATGAAAAAAGGTTTCCAGCCGCTCGCCGATGGTCAGTTCGACCAGTTCATCCTCGGAGACGCCCTGCATGTCAATCGTCGTCACCAGCCGACCGTTCCGCAATATCGTCGCGCGGTCGCACTGCTGAAGGATTTCCTTGAAGCGGTGGGAGATGAAGATGATGGCAATGCCCTGCTCGCGCAAGCCGCGCAAGATGCGGAACAGGTGGGCGGTCTCTTCGTCCGCCAGCGGCGCGGTGGGTTCGTCCAGAATCAGGATGCGCGGCTCGTGGGAAAGGACTTTGGCGATTTCGACCAACTGCTGCTGTGCCAGCGGCAGCCTGCCGACGCGCTCGTCCCCGTCGATGTCGCGCACTTCGAGCCGCCGAAACAGCGCCTGGGTGCTGCGCCGGATCGCCGTCTGGTCGATGACAAAGCCATTGCCCGGCTCGCGCCCCAGGTAGATATTGTCCGCCACCGAAAGCTGCGGCACGAGGCTTAAGTCCTGATATACCGTGCCGATGCCGAGGCGCAGCGCCTCGCGCGGGTAATGGATGCTGACCGGCAGACCTTCGACGCGAATATCCCCCTCGTCCGGCGTGTAGACACCGGAGAGGATTTTCATGAGCGTCGATTTGCCCGCGCCGTTCTGCCCGATGAGCGCGTGAATTTCGCCGCGCCGCACCGACAGGTCAACACCGTCCAGCGCGACCAAGCCGGGAAAGCGCTTGACGATGCCGCGCATCTCCAGAATGGGCGGCGCATAGTCGTCGTGGATTCGCATCGCGGTCAAATCAGGGTTCATAAATACAGGTTCGGAGGGGCGCACGGCTGTACGCCCCTCCGTTGAATCCTTTGCGCCTTCGGTGAAAGCCGCCTTACATATCGCCCATACCGGCGACGTAGCCATCGACAATCGCCTGAAGCGGCAGCTCAAACGGGAAGGTCGCGGCGTTGTTGGCGAGGTCGTTCGCCATCGCCAGCAACGCGTCCACGTTCTCGCCCGTCACCAGCGCGCCGGGCATACTGTAGCGCTCCGGGAACTCGACGCCCTGCGCGACCAGATAGGGAATGTAGACATTCCAGTAGCCGTTGTACTGCGGACCCAGGGCGATGGTGTTGGCGAGCAGCCCTTCGCTAACCGCGGTCAAGCCGCTTTCGGTGCCATCGACCGAGACGATCATGATCTGATCGCTCAAGCCCGCGCGCTGCAGCGCATTCGCCGCCGGGACAGTGAGCGAGTCGCTCAAGCCGTAAATCAGGTCAAGATCGGGGTACGCCGTCAGCCAGTTCTCGGTGATCTCGGACGCGCGGAGCGGATCCCAGTTGGTCGGCTCCTGCGCGACGATCTCGATAGCGGGGTACTGGGCGATGACTTCTTCAAAGCCGCCGCCGCGGGTGGCGTTGATATCCTGACCGAGCAGACCGAGCAGAATGGCGACCTGACCGCTCGGCTCGCCGTTCTTGGCGATCAACTGCTCGACGGCAAACTCGCCCACCATGCGCCCAATCGACAGTTCGTCCAGACCCACGACGGTCGCACAGCCTTCGATGTGACTGAACAGGCAGACGACCGGGATACCCGCCGCCGCCGCCTGCTCCATCGCCGGACCATAGGCTTGCGTGTCAATCGGGTTGACGGAGATCACGTCCACGCCCTGATTAATCAGGTCTTCAAACGCTTGCACCTGGCGGCTGACGTCGCCCTGACCGCTGGTGACCTGAAGCTCGAACCCGTGACGGCGCGCGGCTTCTTCCCCGCCCGCCACCTGCGCGACGTGGAACGGATTTTCCAGGTCGATCTGCACCAGACCGACCGTGATCGGGTCGTCCTGTCCGGCGGCGGGCAGCACGCCCACGACCACGACGGCGACCAGAACCATGACGACGAGCACTTTGCGTAACATGAGCAGAGTCCTTTCGCTAAACGACACTAAATTCCGATCAAGCGTTTCCCTCGCTTACGCTGGCAGGTGACGTCGCGGC
>CALMDI010000806.1 GCA_937864975.1 uncultured Chloroflexota bacterium
GTTCATGGGAGGATTCAAGCTTTCAGCGATCAGTGGTCAGCTTTCAGCGAAAGGAAAAGAGTTAACGCAAAGGCGCACGCGCTGGGGTTCCCGCCTTTGGCGGGAACTTCAGTCGGCGCTCTGCGCCGACCCCCTTAGCGAAGCAAGGGCGCAAGGAGTTTTTCAACTTTTCCCTTGCGTCTTTGCGTCCTTTGCGTCTTTGCGTTAACTCTTTAATCTTTAGCTGATTGCTGAACGCTGACGGCTGACCGCTAATCGCTATCCCCACGACACGCACACTTCGACGCCGACGTGGTCGGAGAGGTGCGCCTTGCGCCCGTTGGAGAGCATCATCGGCTCCTCGAAGATGCGATTGCTCTCGATATGGCAGTGTCGCAGCGCTGGCACGCGCAGCAGGGTGTAATCAATCGGCGCGAGGTAGCGCGACGGCAGCCCGCGCCGCGAGCGCAGCGTCGGCTCGTCGGAGCCGTCCATCGGGTCAAACAGGCGAGTCTCCGCCATGAACGAATCGTAGAGCCAGCTTCCGCGCGGAATGTTGAAGTCCCCCGCGACGACCACGAGCGCGTCAAGCGGCTGTGCCTGCACAAGCTCGGCAAGCTGCATCAACTGAGCGTGCTCCTGTTCGGCGTAGGCATTGCCCCGCCCCCAGTTGCCCATGTAATTCGCGGTCAGATGCGTGTTTAACACGACCACCGATTGCCCATGCACGACTAAACGAGTAATCAGGACGCCTTTGTGCAGCAGCCAATCGGCGAGCGCGGGCGTATACCATAAGCCCCGGTCGCGATAGAGGACGAACTCACGCCCGTCGATGCGCGCGCGCGCCAGCGTCAGCAGCCCACCCTTGGGGGCATGGATGAAAGGCTCATAGGCAGCCGCGTGGTATCGGGTCGTCGCCTGAAGCAGAAGCTTGCAGTACGGGCGCGTTTGGACTTCCTGCAAGCACACCACCGATGCCGGATGGTCGTCCAGCAGGCGAGCCAGCGTCCGCAGCCGCGCGCTCGTGCCCGGCGCGGGGACGCCGAAACAGTTGAGGGTTACCAGCGAAAAGGTCGGCATTCAATCGCCCATCGACAGGCATTACACTCCTCATTATAATCGCGCCGCTGTGAAGCATCCTAGGGGCAAACCCGGTGAAGCGTTCCGATCTGTTTCGATATCTCCTGTGGGGCGCAGTCGCATGGACGGCAGACGCGAACCGGCGGCACTATCACATGCAGACCACGTGGCTGCCCCATTTGCTGACCAACACCGCGTCGCTTCTCCTGCCGGACGCGGTGCGCCTCCTGCTGCCACGCAAACGAGCGCGCAATGAAGTTGAGGAAGTGCTGATAAAGGTGGTGCGGGATAACGACGATTACGTTGCCTACGTCACGCCGCTGGCGGTGGGGTATCTCCTGTCGCATCCCCGCTTTAATATTTACAAAGGCGCATGGGCAGACCTGAAGGTCGCGGGCTTCGGACTCGACGCGATCCCGCACAGCCTGACGGCGCTGGCGCTGACGGCGCTCGTGACCGATTCGCTCGAAGTCGCCGCGGACGTGAACGACGACCCGACGTGGTTTGGTCGGCTGCTCGACTGGTGCGGGCGTCACGCGGGATTGTTTTCGCTCGGCGTGCTCGCCGCGCTAACGTTCATCTGGGAATACGGCGAGTACCGTATCCATAACCTCGAAATGGCAGAGCGCGGCGACGTGGCACAGATCAACATGCAGTGGAGCGCGAAAGATACGCAGCAGGATATTCTCGCCAACCTGCTCGGCTGGGCGCTGGCAATCCTGCTGCGGCGTTAGTGCGTGACGTTATTCCTCGGTCGGCGGTGGAGGCGCCACGACGTAAATGCGACCAATCGTCGTGCCGGGGCTGGGCGTTCTCACCCAGACAAAATAGGCTCCGGTCGTGATGTTCGTGAATTCCAGCCAGTTTTCCTGAACGTAGCCGGTGTTGCACCACCAGGCGTTGGTGCCCACCTGCCAGAGAATCAGGGAAACCGGCGCGTCTGCTGTCCCGGACGCAAAGCCAATGCGAACCACGCCGGAGTCGCGCGTCCACAACAGCCCTAACGTCGCTGCCGGAGTCGTATAGCCAATCGGGCAGTCGGGCAAATCCGGCGGAAGGGCGTAACGGTCGCCTCCACCCACGGTCATGGCGGTGAAATAGGCAGGCGCGTTGACCGGATGAAACACGTGGAGACCGGCAATCG
>CALMDI010000807.1 GCA_937864975.1 uncultured Chloroflexota bacterium
CGACGGTGACGGAGCGGCGGTCGGTGTGGCTGGTTTCACGCTCGACCAGCGGCGGGTCGAAGGCTTCGAGGCGCTTGACCAGCCCGGTCATGGTGGCATTGGTGAGATGGTGCGTGCGGGCAATCTGCCCGATAGGCGAGCGTCCGCCGCGCTCCGCCAGCGTCTTCATGACGTAGAACTGCGGCGGTGTGAGGTTGTGGGCGGCAAGATGCGCGCCCAACCGTTTTTCGCCATCCAGCACGATTTCAAACAGGAGCGTCCAGAACTGGAAGGTATCTTGATCGAGATCCGAGTCCACGGGCGACCTCGCGGCATGTCCAGGTCGAAGCGCCCCTGAGTATATGCCGTCCATGATCGCGGCGCTAATGAGGGTAAAACCCTCACCCCGCCCCTCTCGCCTACTGAGGAACGGGGTTGAAATGAACTGCGCTGAATGAAAATCCGTTTATTCGCCGATGGTGTCCCAGATTTCGAGCTTTGCCTTCACCTGGCGAATGACCTCGTCGGTGAAGTCGGTCGTGCTTGCCGAGCCGCCAAGATCGGGCGTCCGGAAACCGTCGTAGACGGTCTCGAACACGGCTTCGTAAACGGCGCGGCTGGCAGCATCGGCTTCCTCAGTGTGGAAGTAGCGCAGCAGCGCCGCACCCGCCAGAATCATCGCCATCGGGTTGGCGACGTTCTTGCCTTCGAGGCTCGGCGCGGTGCCGTGCGGCGCTTCGGTCAGCACGGTCTTGACCTCGAACTGGTCGTCCATGCTCAGAATGACCGACTCGGCGCCGGCGATGCTGCCAAATAACTTCAGGACGAGATCGCTCAGGCTGTCGCCGTCGCGATTCAGTGCCGGGATCGCCAGCGGCTCGCCGCTCGTCTCTAACAACAGCGCGTAGGTGGCGTCGATCAACTGCGGGCTGTAGGGCACGTCCGGGTAACGCTCGTGGGCGGCGTCGAGTTCTTCCTTGAACATGCCGTCGTAGAGCGGGCTGACCGTATATTTCGGTCCGCCAAAGACTTTCGACCCCGTCCGCCTGGCATACCGGAAGGTGAATTCGGCAACCGCGCGGCAGGTTCGGCGGGTTAAATAGCGCGTGCTGAAGGCTTTTTCGTTTAAGCCTTCGCCCTCGCGCCATTCCGTCGCGCCGTAGGCGTCTTCGACCGCCATGCGGACGACCGAGATCGGCGCGTAGACCGGACCAATCGGCGGCACGCGCGGGATGCGCCGCCCGGTACGTAAGATGACCTGCGCTTCCATCAAATCGCGCAGCAGGGCGTTGGGGCTGCCCACGTCGTCGGAGTCGGTCGGCGTGATCGTCGCGGCTTTGATGCCAAGCCCGGTCTCCTTGAGGCGGGCGGCGGCATCGTGCACGACGTCGTTCTTCGTCTTGCGACGGTTCTCCAGCGAGAGATCGAATTCCTCGAACTGCATCGGCACGCGCAGCACGTCGGGATTGAGCACGCGAAGCCCTTCCGCCAATAGCTCCTGCCCGGTCTGATCGCCCTTCATGACGACAATAGTGGCTGGGGTCACGATGGTCTCCCTCTGGACATGACCATTTCAAAATAGATTATGGCGTAATCGTAACCGAAGTGGCGCGGAAATTCACGCCGCAGTTTGGGGACTCATGCATAAAAACGATATGGTTTTGTAGACCGGCTCGGTCGCCCGTTTTGATCCGCAGTTGCGGGCGTCGGCGTCCGGGCGCGGCTTGCGGTAAACTCGGCGCGGTCTTGAGGGGCGGGCAAGGACACGACATGTCGTCAGGACTGGCGGAACAGGCAGCGGCGCTGCTGGGAATAGCGCTGACACCGGAGCAGGAAGCGCAGTTCGCGACCTA
>CALMDI010000808.1 GCA_937864975.1 uncultured Chloroflexota bacterium
AACGCCACCACGGCACGATCACCTGCGAAAGCCGGGTTGGCGAAGGCACGATGTTTGTCGTCACAATGCCCGACAGCCCGTTGAAGGAAGATGAGGAAAATGAAGAAGATACTGGTGATTGAGGACGCGCAGTCCCTTCGCCGCGACATTCTCGAAATGCTGAGCTTCGAGGGCTACGACGTGGTCGGAGCGGAAGACGGCTTGGCGGGTGTCGCGCGCGCGCGCGAGGTCATCCCGGACCTGATTATCTGCGACATCATGATGCCCGCTATGGATGGCTACGGCGTTCTGGAAACGCTGCGTCACGATTCGGAAACCGCCTCGATCCCCTTCATTTTCCTAACCGCTCGCACCGACCGTGTCGACGTGCGGCAGGGGATGGAGCTTGGCGCGGATGATTATCTGACGAAGCCGTTCACGGCGGCGGAACTGCTCGCGACGGTGAGCACGCGGATCGAAAAGCACGAAAAGGTGGTCGCGAACGCCAACCGGCAGATCAAGGATCTTCGAGACAACATCATCCTCGCGCTGCCCCACGAGCTTCGGACGCCGCTCAACGTCATCCTGGGCTTTTCCGACCTTCTGATGTCGGACTATAACGTGATGGAGCCGAGCCGTATGGGCGAGATGGCGCGGCACATCAATACGGCGGCGCTGCGTCTGTACCGGCTGATCGAGAACTTCCTCATCTATGCCAACATCGAGATTATAAGCTCCTCGCCGGAACAGCTTGAAGCGCTGAAAAACAACGTCACCACGCACGTGAAAACGGCGCTGGAGTACATCGCGTTTCAGAAAGCGCAGCAGCTCAATCGCGACGCGGACGTGCAAATCACCGTCGAGGACGCCTCAGCGCTCCAGATGGGCGAAGACTATCTCCGGAAAGCCTTTGAAGAGGTGATCGACAATGCGGTCAAGTTCTCCGAGGCGGGGACGCCAATTGAGATTTGCGGTTCGGTCGAGCGTGACCGGTACATTCTTTCGGTGACCGACCGCGGGCGCGGCATGACCCCCGAACAGATTGCCAGTATCGGCGCTTACATGCAGTTCGAGCGGCGTGTCTACGAACAGCAGGGTTCCGGGCTGGGTCTGGCGATTACCAAGCGGCTCATCGAACTCCACGGTGGATCGCTTCAGATTCAGAGCATCCCGCAGCAGGCGACCACGGTGCGAGTTTCACTCCCGCTGGCATGGACGTAAGCATGTAACAATCTGTGCAACATGCGCCGAGTTCGCTAGTCAAAAGAATGAACTCGCGTATAATGTTGCCAGAGAGCGCGTGCTGCGCCTGTCTCGCGGGAGGCTTGTCCATGCATCAGTTCCATCTGCTCTGGCAGCGCCTTCTGGGCTTTGCCCTTGTCTTGCTGCTTGCGTCAGGCTGTTTTCAGGCAGTCGGCAGCAACATGCAGCCGACCGACCCCGCGCAGCAGGAGCCGACCTTTACGCCGTTCCCAAGCAATACCCCATTTCCGAGCAACACGCCGCAGCCGAGCAGTACACCGCCGCCGACACGGGCTGCCGATTCGGGCGCGTCCAGCAGTGCCGGGCTTAGTCCGAGCGATCTCCTCGCGCAGAATACGGTTCCTGACGTAAACATCAACATTGAGATTGCCCAGAACCCCACGCTCCAGCCGATTTTCCAGACGGCGACCGCAATCGCTGGGGGGCAGCAGGCACAGCCGCCCGTACAGTCGCAGCCGCTCGACCCGAACGCGGTCGCGGCAACCCAGATTATTCAGACGGCGACCGCGGCGGCAGGCTTGCCGCTGACACAGGCGGCGATTGCGGCGGGCGTTGGCTTGCCGGCGGCGACCGCGGTGGGAGCGAATACGACGCAGAACCAGCAGCCTGCGGTACCGGTCGTGGCAGGCGCGGACTGCGTGCACGAAGTGCGGGCAACAGACCGCAATCTGTACCGGATTGCGCTCAACTATGGCTTGACGATACAGGACATCGCGCAGGCAAATGGACTGCTCAACCCCGACCTGATCTATGTCGGGCAGCGGCTGACGATCCCCGGCTGCGGCGTCACGGGCGCGCGACCGCTGGCGACTTCCACGCCGACCGCCGGCGCGGTGGCGAGCAGCGCGCAAACGCCGATCCCCGGCGTGACGTTTACCCCTGTGCCGGGCGTGACCTTTACGCCGATCCCTTCGGGGCAGTCTCTGGGACCGCGCACGCATACGGTGATGCAGGGCGAAACGATGTACGAGATTTCGTTACAGTACGGGGTGACGGTGCATCAGATCGCAGCGGTCAACGGCATCTCGAATATCAACCTGATCTACATCGGTCAGCAGCTCACTATTCCATAAGGAAACATCCCTCGTTCCTGGATCGGAGTTTGCGTCACAGGCGCGAACGTCGGTCTGGATACAGGCACCTTGAGCATCCCTTCCAGGAAACGGATAGGGGGACACCTTTGCGCGAAAAAATCACTCACAGCGAGCAAATCTATCAGGGGCGGATCGTCAACCTGACGATCCACGACGTGCAGCTGCCGAACGGCGCGTTCAGCAAGCGCGAGCTGGTTTACCACCCCGGCGCCGTGGCGCTGGTCGCGCTGGACGAAGCGCGGAACGTGTTGCTGGTGCGGCAGTATCGTATTGCCGCCGACCAGATTCTGCTCGAAATTCCGGCGGGCACCCTGAAGCCGGGTGAAGACCCCGAAGTCTGCGCCATTCGTGAGCTTCAGGAAGAAACAGGCTACAAGCCGGGGCAAATCGAGCGCATCGGCGGCATTTTCGTCGCGCCCGGCTACACCACCGAGTTTATTCATCTGTTCCTGGCGACCGACCTCACCGGCTCGGTGCTGGCGATGGACGACGACGAGTTCATCGAGACCGAGCGGTTACCGTTAGAGCAAGCGCTGGCGAGGATCGAGCGCGGGGACATCATCGATGGAAAGAGCATCGCAGGCTTAATGCTGGTCGCGCGTCGGCTTGGTGTTTAATTACAGTTAGGAGTAGGTGTCGGTAGAGCAAACGGAGACATTCATGAAAGCTTTTATCATCGGTCTTCTCGTCCTCGTTATGGCGATTCCCGTCGCCGCGAGTCAGTTTGATTTCCAGGTCGAGCAGTGTGATCGGGAAGTTCTTCAAGCCATCATCGCCGAGATTGGTCTGGCGAACACCTCGCTGAACGAATTGATCGCCACGTCGGATGATACTGCCGGTGTTCTCACCGCCCTTCGTGGGCTGTCGACGCAGATCGAAACGACGCTTCGGCTGTGCGACGGATTGGTGTTACGCGGCGAGCCGCAGCCGGGGCAGATTGGCGTGGTACTGGGACCGATGGAAATCCCGGATGGCGTCTATCGCGCGGTGCTGACGACGCCCGGTGGGGTTGCGATTGATTTCGTGCCGATCAGCGGTAGCTGTTCGTTGAGGTTCGACGTCGATGCCGGACAGGCGGCGAACGGGTCGCAGGCGGTCTTAAGCGCGACGAGCTGCGCGGTGCTGGTCGAAATCATTGCCAATGCCGCCTGGGAGCTGGCGTTGCAGCCAATCATCGTCGGTGTGGTACAACCGGGATCATAAATTAGGCAGGGAGGATGTCGGAGACTTGAGTAATCCGACATCCTCCCTTGTCGCGCGCGGTGAGCGCGTGCTATAATGCCGCCTTACCTCCGCAAGACCCGACGCCGCGAGCGTCGTTTTTTTGGAAGGACAGCAACAGTGAACGCAAACGAATTGATGCAGTCGTTAGCTTCGGTAGATCGCGGGCATCCTGAGTTCGGTCCGGGCGATTCGCTGAAAGTTCACCTGCGCGTTGTCGAAGGCGACAAAGAGCGTATTCAGGTGTTTCAGGGAACCGTCATTCGCCTGCGTGGCGGTGGCAACGACCACAATTTCACGGTGCGCCGCGTGGCAAGCCACGGGGTAGGCGTCGAGCGAACATTCCTGCTCAAAAGCCCGCGCATTGAAAAGATCGAAGTGACACGTCGCGCGAAGGTACGTCGCGCGCAGCTTTACTATCTGCGTGATGCGCGTGGCAAGGCGGCACGTCTCAAGGAACGCCGTTAGCCCTTGCAACCGCTGATCGGCATTACCACTGCCAGTTCGATAGACCCCAACAGTGGGCTGCTCTACAGCCGCGCCTACCAGCCGATTATTCGGGCGGTGGAGCGGGCGGGTGGGCTGCCCCTTTTGATTCCAACCGGACTGAGTGAATCCACCCTGCGCGCCCTTTACGACCGCCTCGACGGCGTGCTGCTGCCCGGCGGACCGGACATCGACCCTGCGTATTATGGCGAAGAAGCGCACCCAACCGTCAGGATCGACGCCGCGAGGGACGCGCTCGAAGTGCCGCTCGTGCGCTGGGCGGCGCAGGATGATCTGCCGCTGTTCGGTATCTGTCGGGGCCATCAGGTGATTAACGTCGCGCTCGGCGGCTCGTTGATTCAGGATATTCCCTCGCAGGTGCCGACGACGGTGCTGGCGCACGACATTCCCGACAAGCAGCCGCGCGACAGGACGACGCACGACGTCGCGATTCAGCCCGACAGCCGCCTTGCGACGATTATGGGAACGACAAAAATAGGGGTGAACAGCCTGCATCATCAGGCGGTGGAGCGCGCCGCGCCGGGAATGGTGGTGACCGCCGTTTCCCCTGATGGTCTGGTCGAGGCGACGGAACTGCCGGGGCGTCGGTTCGCGCTCAGCGTTCAGTGGCACCCGGAAGACCTGTACGAAAACGACGAGACGATGCTGCGGCTGTTCAAGGAATTTGTCGATGCCGCGCGCGAACGAACGAACGCACGCGCCTAACATTGGCGTCCTCGACTCCGGGGTCGGCGGCTTGTCCGTCCTCCGGGAAATTCATCGCCTGTTACCCGATTTCCCCACCCTCTATATTGCCGATCAGGCGCATCTCCCCTACGGTCCAAGACCGGTCGAGGAATTGTTCGGTTATGTCGAGGCGATGACGCGCTTTCTGGTGGATGAGGGCGCGGTGATGGTTGTCCTCGCCTGCCATTCTGCCTCTGCCGCCAGCTTACAACCCTTACGCGACCAGTATCCACATATCCCGTTCGTCGGCATGGAGCCTGCCGTGAAACCCGCCGCCGAAGCCACGCGCACCGGCGTCGTCGGGGTATTGACGACCAAAGCAACCGCCGAAGGCGCGTTGTACGGGCGCGTGCTGGCGCGTTATGCGACCGATGTGAAAGTCATTACGCAGGTCGCGCCGGGGCTGGTGACGCTTGCCGAAGAGGGCGCGCGAGCAGTGGACGAAGCCGAACGCATCATTCGCCACTACGTCGAGCCGTTACGCGAGGCGGGCGCGGATCAGATCGTCCTCGCCTGTACGCATTTTCCGTTCCTCGCGGATTCAATTCGCGCGGTTGCCGGAGACGGAACTTATCGCGA
>CALMDI010000809.1 GCA_937864975.1 uncultured Chloroflexota bacterium
CCCCCTGGTGGTTGAAGGACTGACCAACCCGCAAATCGCACAGCAGTTGTGCATTCAACCCTGCGTCGTTGCGGAACATCTCACGAACATTTATGAATTGCTCAGCACCTGGATGGATACCCCTGCTACGGCACGCCCCAACCGGTATACGCTGATACGAGTTTTCACCCTGTTTGCGGAAGCACATCCCGAACTATTCAATCGGCACCCTTCGACCGCTCAAAACAACCAGCAGTGTTTGCTTATTCCCGGCTGAGGGTACGAGCCGATTATCGATCAGGAGCTATTTGATCGGTGTCAAAGCGCCCGCGATGGTCGCGCCGGTCATCGGCAGCCAGCACCGCGATACAACCCCTATCTGCTACGGGGGCTAGTCTACTGCCATCGCTGCTGCTCAAATCCGCCCTAAAACGCGGATTTCCCTTCCTGGGGCAAGCTCTTCTGTCAGAAGCACAATGCGAATGCGACGGAATTTTATCGCCGTGCTGGACGGGCAGCAGGCTTTACCTGCGATCAAGGCGGAGTGCGTGCCCATGTAATCGATGAGCAAGTCGTTGCCATGCTTCGCCAGCTTAATCCCCCGAAGGATTGGAACACCAACATCACTCAGACCATAAGCGAAATCCTCGGTGAGCAGAATCTTGAGCAGCGGCTCAACGAAATCCGAAGCACCATCGAGCGTATGGACTTTCGCTGGGATAACGGCTTCATCACCGACAAAGCCGACTATTTGGAGAAGCGGTTGCAGCTTCAGCAACAGTTGGAGCAACTGACGCCCGTACAGGATGAGATGGACACGGCAGCCGACTTATTGACCAATTTCAAATCGTACTGGGATGCCTGCGGTGACGACATCGAACAGCAGCACCAGCTTGTTAAGCTGATCGTAGACCGGGTGTATGTGGAAGGTGATCTTGTGGTGGCGCTAACATTAAAGTCGGACTATCACATCGTCCTGGGGCATAAAGCAAACGAGCCCACCTTTATGGAGGTGGACCCGCATATACACGTTTGGGCGCAAAGGGACTTGAACCCCTGACCTTACGGATGTGAACCGTACGCTCTAACCAGCTGAGCTATGCGCCCGTGTTGTTGCTCGCGAACATGCGTTAAAGTATATCATGGCTGACGGTCGGCTTCAAGACGAAACTCGCGTGAAGAAAGACGCTTTATTCCCTGATGCAGCGATTTCGAGCAGTCTCCAGGTCGCAGCGTTTGCGTGAACAGGCGCGATGGACTGGACGCGCCTTACGCTGTATGCGGTTCTCGATACCTATTAGCGTGCTTTTTCTACTCAGCGGCTGCGTCCTTGAAGTCGCTCCGGTCTCGACTGCTGCACCCATGCTGCTCACCACGACCTCTTCCGACACATCCTGGGTAACGCTCGCTCCAGGTTTGGAGCAGCGTTTATATTTCCCGAATCCGGCGAACCCTTTAGTGCAGATCGCTGCGCTGCGAATCGATCCCGCCCTGTATACGTTTCGCGTTCATTACCGCCCCGGCGAGCCTTTGACCTTACAGGGCTGGCTCGAAACGCTGCCTGGCGTTGTGGCATTTGTGAACGGCAACTTCTTTGATGGACAGGGTCAGGCGCTTGGGATGGTTATTGCCGACGGAGCGATCTTTGGGCAATCTTACACAGAACGTGGAGGTACCTTTCTGGTACAGAATGGGCAGCCGCTCGTGCGCTCGAATATCCTGGAGCCGTATCAGGGCGAACCGTTCGAGCAGGCGATACAAGCCTTTCCCATGCTGGTCACCGACGGGCAGCCAAGTTATACGAACCGCGCGGATCGTGACGTGTCGCGCCGCACCGTTGTCGCGCAGGACTCGTCCGGTCGTGTGATTTTACTGGCGACACCGCTGGTTGGCATGACGCTTGCCGATCTTGCCAGCTACTTACCGACCACCGATCTTCACGTGATGAATGCCTTGAATCTCGATGGCGGCGGCTCGACGCTGCTTTACGCAGGCGTGGGCGACACGGATTATACGCTGCGCTCATTTGATGCCGTGCCTGTCGTGCTTGCCGTTTACGCGCGGTAAATCCTGTCGAAAAAGCCTGGGGTACTACGATGACAAAACCGACAGCTTACCATCGCCCGACGACTCTGGACGAGGCGCTGCGCACGATGGCAGAACCGGGCGCCGTGGCGCTGGCTGGCGGCGCGCTGCTGTTCGGCACGCTGGAATCCACACACGATTCCATTGTCGATTTACAGGGTGTGGTCGAACTCAATCAGATTGAAGTGAACCGCAGTAATGTGCGGATCGGCGCTGCTGTGAAACTTCAGGCGGTGATTGAGCATCCCGACGTGCTGCCAATCTTCAAGCGCGCGCTGTCGCGAACGCTGCCCCTCAACCTTCGCAATAACACCTCGGTCGGCGAAACCTTTCTGGTGGATCCACCGCGCGAGTGGCTGGCAGCGCTGATGGCAATTGACGCGGGCATCGAGCGTGCGTTCCCGGACGGCGAGCGAATGGTGGATGGACTGCTCTCACTTCTGGACGGCAGCGCCCGGCGTCCCGCGTCCAAAGGCTTCATCACCGCCGTCGAGGTTCCTACGCTGCGTGCTGGTGAAATGCTTGGCAGCGCGTTCGTCGCGCGGACGCCTGCCGATCAGCCGATTGTGAACGCGGCGGTTTTCGCTCGGGTGGATTCCAACCGAACAGTCGAAATCGCCTTCGCCGCCATTGGCGGCGCGTCGGCGCAGCCAGTCGCCGCGCTGTCCCTGCGCTCGCTCGAAGGCAATCCGCTGGACGAGGCAAACATCGCCAGCGCGGTCAAGCAGGTTGCCGCGCAGGTTGATCCGCTGGGCGATTTTCTGAGGTGTCCAGTGTACGCTGTGAAACAAGACTGCCGCTCCTTGGGGAGTTGAAGGTGAGCTGAGTCGTCACCTATCGCTGCTATCCTAGCCGACGCCCGCCAAACGCCCCCGATCATAGCGCGGCTTGTCGTTTTATTCCCACCCAGTTTTACGACGAATAATTTTCTAGCCAGGCACAAATGTCCCTCACGAGCTAGAACGCATGTGCTATTCTTGGGTTAATGATGTGGAGGAGGCGCACCAGAAACAGACTTCAGCGCGTGGTTCCCCTTTCGCCGGGCGCAGGGTCGTCCTCGATTGCCGCGACCCTGTGCCCGCCCCCCTATCGACATCGGACAGCTTCATTTCCATCAGTAATCCTCTGGTTCAGGACGCCATGTTGGACTTACCAGGTGACGCGGAATTTGCGGTATCCTCGACGGCGAGAATTGTCTGATACCGAGGACATAAAAGCGATTGGGCAGCGTTCCTGAAACGACCGGCATTTTCCAGTACCAATGCGTGACTGCACAGAAAGGAAGCCGCATGACACCCGATGAGAAAGCGCAATCCCTCGGCATCGACCTGAGCGCCTATACGCCATCGCCCACGCTTGCGCCCGCAACCCGCGTCGGCAGCACGATTTACGTCTCCGGTCATGTCTCCGGCGGGTACAAGGGGAAACTGGGGCAGGACTTGACCGTCGAGCAGGGGCAAGCCGCCGCGCGGGTCTGCGCCGTCCAACTGCTTCAGGCAGCTTACACACTCTCGGGCACGCTGAACAATCTGCGCTGTGTCAAGCTGCTCGGCGCGGTGAACTGCGCGCCCGATTTTACGGAACCGCACCTGGTCATCAACGGCGCGTCCGAGCTAATCTGGGACGTACTGGGTAAGGAATCGCGCGGCTTCCACGCCCGCAGCGCGCTTGGCTTCGCGTCGCTGCCGCTTGGCGTCGCGGTGGAAGTCGAAGCGATCTTTGAAGTGGTGGGCGAGGGCTAAAACACAGCCTGTGACCGAAGCGACCATATCGCTGATTCGGGACGGCACTTCAGCCAAACCTAGCTCCCTGCCGAAGTCACAAGGATCTCACTGATTAAAAACACGGCATCGCGAATGCGCTCCGTGTCCTGGCGCAGCTGCGCCTGCGATTCGGGACTGAGAAATCCCTTCTCAAAACTCTCCCGGTCGCGCCAGTCCGCGATGGTGATAAAGCGATAGATCGGCTTGGCGTTCGGGTCGTCGGGCGTCCACTGGCTGTACACTCTGCCAAAGTCGGTGGTCACGACGCCTTCCATGCCTTCGTTCGATGCCTGATGCTCGCCCAGACGCCATGCGAGAAAGGCGTCCTCGTCCGAGCCGGGCGGAAGATTATACAAAACGGTCAGTCGAATCATGAACGTTCCGTCTCCACGTTACGAGCGGCGGTCGCACAAAGCGTCCGCCGCGACGGCGATTTCTAACCGATTATAATTGGATTGTGACGTCATAATGGCATTGTCCACTATTCCCAGGCTCAAAACAAAACCCCCTCACGTGGAGGGGGATTTCGACGGTGTGATGAGCATGCGCTACCCGCGGCTCACGTACGAGCCGTCGCGCGTGTCGACCTTAATCATGTCGCCTTCGTTGATGAAGTTTGGCACCTGCACCGACAAGCCGGTATCAGTCTTGATTCGCTTGAGTACCGCGCCCGCCGTGTTGCCAACGACCGCCATTTCCGCTTCCGCGACCTTGTAGGAAATCGTCGTCGGAAGCACATAGTCGATCACCTTGCTGCCGTCGAACGTCCGAAGCTGAAGATCCATGTCTTCCTTGAGATAACCGACGTCATCGCCAAAGAGACCGATGTTCACCTCGTACTGGTCGTAGGTGTCCACGTTCATAAAGTGGAGCAGGTCGCCATCGTTGTACAGGAACTTCACATTTTCCGATTCGACGAAAATGTTGTTGAGATTTTCTTCGGCGGAGAAAACGCGATACTGCGTCTGATCCGTGCGAATATCCATGAGCTGGGCGCGCATCGACGCCGCGCCGCGACCGGGATTGTTGTACTGGGTATTCATCACCCGGTACAAAATGCCGTCAATTTGAAGAACCATGCCTTTACGGAGATCGCTTGCTGGAATCATAAGAGGTGATTTGTGACCTGTTGAATACGAATAGCCCTATTATAAAACTTCATCCCTCATAATTCCAGACCTGAACCGCAGGGTCGCCTACCGTCACCACGTAGCGATAATCTCCCCAGTCCACCCACGACGCCCCGTAGCGGTCGAGCCTTGCCGCGATCCGCGCGTTGCACTCACTGATCAGTGTTTGCGACAGCCGCACGGCGCGGGCAAACCGTGGGCTGAGGACGCATCGCAGCCGTCCCAGCGCATCCAGCGGACGGTTGAGCAGGCTCGGCGCTGTCCCCTCGGCGCTCGGAATCGGCAGCGAGTAATGCAGCGTCCGGTCAATCACGTTCCGCAGATCATCGCGGTCGAACACCGGCGGCGCCTGCCGGTACAGCGACGGCTGATCGATCCACAGGCACCGTGCGCCGTAACCCGCCTCGCGGATCACCCGGTCGATTTCGAGATCATCCTCCCACACCATCGTCTGAACGTTTCGCCGGATCACGTCGCACATGCCAAACGGAATCATGCCCATTTTGCCCCAGAACGATTGGTAGCGACCCAACCGAAACCGCCAGCGCAGCAGGGAATCCGGCGCAAATGTCGCGTTCATCGCGTCGATGATCGCCGGATCAATCGACACGCCGGGAACCGGGGAATGCTGATGATAGGTATACGGGCTGACGGCGGCATCAAGTCCCTGCCGCGCCGAGCGGCGGCTCAACGCCTCCAATCGCGCCAGCAGCCCGCGTCCCCACACCGCATCATGCGCGGGCAGGATCAGAAAACCTTCGGTCAGTTGTCTCCCAACGTCGAGCGCAAACAGCAGCCTCGCCCAGCGATCCGTCAGGTCGTACTGTCGCCAGCGCTCCGGCGTTTCCCAGCCGCACTGCTGCGGCGTCAGCGCGTAGGCATCAGCCGTCGAAGGCGGAATGGGTTTTGGGTTCGCCATCGCGGTGACAAACAGCAAGGTTGGATACTCGGTGGGCAGGTGCGCGAGGCTGTCGGCGGTCGCCTGATCGCGGCAGATGAGAACCATCGCCGCATTCTCGTAGCGACAAAGCTTGTCCAGCCGCGACGCCAGCGTGAAATCAAACACGCTCTGATGCTTCGGCTCGGCGGGGCGCGGCTTAAACATCATCTCCGCGACGACAAATCGCCGTCCCGCAAGCCGCGCTGCCACGTCCGATGCCGACTCAATTCCGTGCCAGGTCATGAATAAACTCATCCACCAAGCGATTTTCGCTGTCTGGACTCGCCAGGCTTTGAATACCCGCTCATCATGATAACGCGCCCTTCCATAATCACCTGTGCCGCACTAAACCAGCCCCTTCAATCACCCGAATTGCTAAGCCTTGTCCCTCCCTCTCCGTTCACGGGGAGGGAGATGGAGGGAGGGGTTCCCCGGCTGGTTGACAAACCCATCTCGCTTGCCATACAATCGATGTAAGCGCTTTCCTGTAAGCGCTTACATTAACGTTTGCTGCACCAGATTTTATTGAAATGATGCCGCCTATCAAGACACTTCCGCCAACCATTTACGATGTTGCCGAGCGCTCCGGCTTGAGCATTGCGACCGTCTCCCGCGTTCTGAATTCCCCGGAGCGCGTGAGCGAGGTCAGTCGTCAGAAGGTCATGGAAGCCATCGACCACCTCGGCTTCGTGCCGATGGCGGAAGCGCGGGCGCGCGTCCTGCGTAATACCGGGCGCATCGGCGTCGTCACGCCTTTCTTTACATCGCCTTCCTTCACGGATCGACTGCGCGGTGTCGCGTCGGCGCTCTCGGCGTCGCGTTACGAGCTGGTCATTTACACCGTCGACTCGATAGAGCGCCTCAACAGCTACCTGTCCACCCTGCCGCTCACCGGAAACCTGGATGGCTTGATCGTCATTTCGCTCCCGGTCGATCAAGCGGCGGCGCAGCGCCTCATCGCCAACCAGCTCGAAACCGTGCTTATCGAATATGCCCATCCAAGTTTTAGCGCCATTCTGGTGGATGATCGCGGCGGCGGCAGGCTGGCGGCGCGACATCTCGTCGAGAAGGGGCACCGCCGCTGCGCCTGTGTTTACTACGGCGAGCAGCCGGAACACTCCATCCATCCCGAAGTCCAGCGATTTCAGGGCTTTCGCGAAGCGCTCGCCGAGCATGGCGTCGAGTTACCGGACGACTACATCAAGTATGTCCCGATCACGCGCAAGGGCATCAGCGAAAAACTGCGCGAGCTTTTCTCGCTGCCGGAGCCGCCCACGGGCATCTTCGCGCCGTCCGACGATCTGGCGATCCGCGTCATCCACCGCGCGCGCGAGTTGGGCTTTCACACGCCGCGCGATATTTCGGTCATTGGTTTCGACGGCATTGAAATCTCGGAGCACATCGACCTGACGACGATTTCGCAGCGTCTTCGCGACTCCGGCGAAATGGCTGTCGAATTGCTCCTGTCGCGCCTGGCAGACTCTGGACGTCCGATCCAGCACATTCAGCTTCAGGCGCATCTTGAGGAACGAGGCACGACCCGAATGCTGGATTGAGCTTCGGCGGCGCGCCGCCGAAGCTCTAAGGCTGCGTTGGCATGGATCAACATCCGACGAGCGCCGACACCCGAACACGATCATGAAATGTCGGCAAAACCTGAAAGAGAGGTGAGAATGAACCAACGCTGAGGCGGCAAGCGGCAATCGTTTCTGAAATTGTTACTAGACGATTGCCATTATATGCGGTAGGTTATGCACTCGCAGGTTTCGCCTGCTTCTCGAATGTTCAGGTTCAATGAAGGAGTACGATCATGTTTGGATCCTCTAAATCCTCGTTAAGACGGACACTCGCGCTGTCCGCGCTGGTACTGCTCACCCTCGTCGCGCCGGTCGTCATGGCGCAGGACGCGGAGCAGGAACCCAACACGGAGATGACGGGTTCGCTGTCCATCATGGGCTTCGGCTTGGGCGACGAAATCGCCACCACCCGCGTCGGTGAATTTGAGCGCCTTTACCCCAACGTCGAGTTGAACTTCACCGAGGGTGGTCTGGACGAGCAGCAGTTCCTGACTGCCGTCGCCAGCGGCACGCCCCCTGATCTCGTGTCGCTTCCGCGTGCGGAACTCAGCACCTATGCCGTCCGCGGCGCGTTGACTCCGCTGACCGAGTGCATCGCCAACGAAGGCATCGACATGAGCCAGTATCGCGACGTGGCGGTCAGCGAAGTGACCGTCGATGGCGAAGTCTATGGCATTCCTGAATTCTTCAACAACATCATGCTCATCATCAACACCGCCGCGCTCGAAGAAGCGGGGCTGACGGTCGATGATGTCAACACTGCCGACTGGGATTCGATTGCCGCCCTCAACGAAACACTGACCCGTATGGATGGTGACACGTTGAGCCGTATTGGCTTCGATCCCAAGCTGCCGGAATTCCTGCCCCTCTGGGTGGCTGCCAACGGCGGGCAGATGCTCTCCGATGACGGACGTACGGCAATGCTCAACAGCCCCGAAGTGGTCGAAGCCCTCACGTTTGCCGCCAGCCTGCACGACGTGGCGGGTGGTCGCGCGCCGTTCTCGGCATTCCGCGACACGTGGGATTTCTTCGGTTCGGGCAACATGATCGCCAACGATCAGCTTGGTGTCTTCCCGATGGAACAGTGGTACATGAACGTGCTGGCGGACGTCTCGCCGGACGCGCCCCTCGCGTTCAAGCCGTTCACCGACCGTGAAGGCAATCCGATCAGCTTCGCCACCGGCAGCGCCTGGGCAATTCCGCGCGGCGCCGCCAATCCCGAAGCCGCCTGCGCCTTCATCAAGACCGTGACCTCGCCTGAGGCGTGGATCGCGGCGGCTGAAGAACGCGCGCGTCTGCGCGCCGAGTCTGGCACGCTCAACACCGGCACCTACACCGCCAACCGCCTTGCCGACGAAGTCATCTTCGGCGAGATCGTTGGACCGACCGGCAGCGACGTCTTCGATACCGGCGTCGAGACCATCCTCTCGCTTCAGGAAAATGCCTTCGCCATCCCGGCAAATCCCGCCGGCGCGCAGTTCCGTCAGGCGTGGATCGATGCGGTCAACCGTGTCCTGAACGGCGAGCAGACCGTCGAAGAAGCGCTCAACCAGGCGCAGCAGGAAGCTCAGGCTGCCCTTGACGAAGCCTGGGCGCAGAGTGAGTCGTAAGTAATGGCGAGTAATTCGCTGGTGGCTCGTTCCTTCTGGGGGCGAGCCACCCCTCTCCAACGACGCGAGATGCTGGCAGGACTGGGGTTCATCTCGCCCTGGTTCATCGGTTTTCTGGTATTCACGGCGGGACCGATGGTCATCAGCCTTTGGTTGTCGCTCACCCGTTACGACGTCATCAATCCGCCGCGCTACATCGGTTTCCAGAACTACGAGCGCATGTTGGCGGACCCACGACTGGGAACCAGCCTCTTTAATTCGTTTTACTATGCCCTGTTTCATGTCCCGCTGGCGATGGGCGTGGCGCTCGGCTTAGCCCTGATCCTCGTTCGCGTGGGGCGCGCCGCGGGCTTCTTTCGTACCGCCTTCTACCTGCCTTCGGTCACCCCGGCAGTCGCCATTGGCACGCTCTGGCTGTGGATTCTCAACCCACAGATTGGCTTGATTAATCGCGGGCTGGAACTGCTCGGCATTCAGGGTCCCGGCTGGACGACCGACCCGGACTGGATCAAGCCGGGCATCGTCCTGATGAGCTTATGGAGCGTCGGCAACACGGTCGTGCTCTATCTTGCCGCGCTGCGTAACGTCCCGCCGGAGCTTTATGAAGCGGCGCGCATCGACGGCGCGAACAGCTGGAACCAGTTCCGAAACGTCACCATTCCGATGATTAGCGGAACCCTTTTCTTTACGCTTGTTGTGAACACGATTGCTTCGCTTCAAATCTTCGCCGAAGTTTATACGATGTATTTTGGCAATATGACCGGTATGTCGGCGGCTGCCTCCGCGGGCTTGTTCTATAACATTTATCTCTTCCGTCAGGCGTTTGAATTCTTGCAGATGGGCTATGCCTCGGCGATGGCGTGGCTGCTGTTTGTCATCATTCTCATCCTGACCATTTTCCAACTGCGCGCAAGCAAGCGTTGGGTCTATTACGAAGGCGGGTAAGCCATGTCCGCGGCAGATCGTAAAAGTCAGACACTCTCTCTCAATCAGCCCGTCCCGGCGATGTCGGGGCGCATGGACTCCCTCGGCTTCTCAAAATCCGTCCAGCGGGTCATTTTTATCGCCCTGCTCATTCTGTTCACGGTCATTTTCTTCACGCCGTTTCTCTGGCTTATCACGGCGTCGCTCAAGACGCGCGCGGAAGTGTTTAACGGCGAATGGATTCCAGACCCGATTGCCTGGGAAAACTACATCAACGTCTGGCGAGTCACTGATGTGCCGATCTGGCTTCGCAACAGTCTGGTCGTCGGCTTTCTGGCATCGATCACCGTCACCTTTAGCTCGGCGTTCATCGCCTTCGGCTTTTCCTACTTCCGCTTTCCCGGTCGCGATAAGCTGTTCGGGCTTGTGCTTGCCACGATGATGCTGCCGGGCGTCGTCACGATGATTCCGGTTTATCTCATCTGGCAGCGCCTCGGCGCGACCAACACGCTGACGCCCCTCTGGGCATCCAATCTCTTCGGCTCCGCGATCTATATCTTCATGATTCGCCAGTTTTATCTCTCGCTGCCCCGCGAGTTGTTCGAGGCGGCGCGTGTGGATGGCGCGAATTACTTCGAGATGTGGCGTCACGTTGCCCTCCCGCTCACGCGAACCGCCCTCATCGTCGTCTTCGTATTCGAGTTCAAGGCAAGCTGGACGGATTTAATTAAGCCGCTGATCTATCTCCGAGACTCGCTGCTTTTCACCATGCCGCGCGGTCTCAAAGCCGTCCTCGATCAGTTCGGGCAGGGCGGGGAGATGCAGTGGGAAATCGTGCTCGCCGCCAGCGTCATCGTCACCGTCCCCATGATCATCATTTTCTTCGTGGGTCAGCGCTACTTTATGGACGGCATTGCGACGAGCGGCATAAAGGGATAACGTCGTCTGCGTCCGTCAATGCGCTTGACGGCGCTTCGCAGTCGTCACGGCAATAAGGATGGTCTGGTGAAGCTTTCTAACAGGGACGGCGCGCGCGTGCTGCGCGCCGGTCGTTATACCCTCGTGTTTCACGGCGACCGTCCCTTTGTCGATCTCGAAACGCCTCACGGCGAGCGCCTCGCGGAGTTGTTCAACTTTCCCGGCGTCCATCCCCTGAACGGGCGCGACGCCGCCTACGACCCTGGCGACTGGATTGTGCAGGAATCGCCGGACGGCGTCGATCTATTGATGACCTCAAAAAGCACGGTGTGGCGCTCGAAGACGGTGCGCTTTCGCTGCGCGCCCCATCGCTTCACGGTGGACGTGGAAGTAGAGGGCGAGGGCAGGCTGGCGGACGTCCATTATTTTGGCGGCTACTATCTGGGCAACCCCCGCTGGAGTTCCGGCTTTTTCTGGTCGGGGCAGCGCTTTTCGCAGCTTTTCAACCCGGAACCGACTATTCCTGAAGTCTTTCACCATGACCCGTCGGCAGGCTCCAAAATTGACCTGATGGGCGTCCCGCTCCCCGCGAAGGGCGACTGGTTCTTCACCCCGCCGCCATTCTGCTATGCCGCGCGGGTGCCGGGAGGCTGGCTCGCCCTCGGCGTCGAAGCCAGACCGGGCGACAACACTTTCACCGAATATCGCTACCACGGCAGCCTCGGCGCGTTTTACCTCTCGCTCTCCTACGAGGGCTACACGCAGGTTGATGGACGCTATACGCTGCCTGCCATCGGGTTTGACTTCGCGGGCGACGAATACGCCGCCCTGGCGGCTCACGTTTCTGCGCTCCAGGCGGCGGGGTATGCCCCGGTTCCAGAGCCGCGCGATGCGCCCGCGTGGTGGCGCACGCCCATTTACTGCGGATGGGGTTCGCAGTGTTACCTCGCCGCCGTCGATGGCGCCCGCGCGCCCGACTACGCGCGCCAGGAACACTACGAGCATTTCTTGAGCGCGCTGGAACAGCACGATCTCAGTCCCGGTATTGTCGTCCTCGACGACAAATGGCAGGCGACGTATGGCGAGAACCGCGTTGACGAAGCCAAGTGGCACGACCTGCGCGGGTTTATCGACCAGCAGCACGCAAAAGGGAGGCGCGTCCTGCTCTGGCTCAAGGCGTGGGATTGCGAAGGCATCCCGGCTGAGGAGTGCGTTACGCACCCCGGCGGTAAGCCTGTCGCGTTCGACCCGACTCATCCGGCATTCGAGCGCCGCTTCCGCGCCGCCATTCGTCACATGCTTTCGACTGAGGGCTATGACGCCGACGGCTTCAAGATCGACTTTACGGCGCGCGTTCCCAGCGGGCCGGGGCTGAGCATCCACGAAGAGGTCTGGGGTTTGGAATTGATGAAGCGCTACCTGTCGGTTCTCTATTCAGAAGCAAAGCAGGTCAAACCTGACGCGCTCATCATGTCCCATACGGCGCATCCCTATCTTGCCGACGTCCTCGACATGATTCGCCTCAACGACATCAACATGGGCACTGACGTGAACCGGGCGATGACGCACCGCGCGAAAGTGGCGTCTATCGCGTGCCCCGCAGCCATTATCGACACAGACAACTGGCCCATCACCGACAAGGCAACCTGGCGAGCCTACGTGCAGCTTCAACCGGAATTGGGCGTCCCATCGCTCTATTTTGCTACCCACATTGACGTGACGAAGGAGCCGCTGACGCCCGAAGATTACGAGTTGATTCGTCAGACGTGGGCGAGATTTCTCGAAAAACAGATCTAAACAAGGAATCGTTTACTGTAGGGGCGCACAGCCGTGCGCCCTCTTTTCTTTGCATTTTTTGCGCCACGGTTCAAAATAAGCCTTTCCGTCTCAGTGGAATACCTGACGATGAACGTACTCGACAGTTTCCGGTTAGATGACAAAATCGCGCTCGTCACGGGCGCGCGTCGCGGACTCGGCAGGGCGATGGCGCTGGCGTTTGCCGAAGCGGGCGCGGATATTGTTGGCGTCAGCGCGTCGATGGAGTCGGAAGGCAGTGAGATCGAGCGGGAAGTCACGGCGCTGGGGCGGCAATTCCGCCCGTATACCTGTGACTTTGCCAATCGCGAGGACGTGTACCGCTTCATTGGGCAGGTCAGCGCGGATTTTCCCGTGATCGATATCCTCGTCAATAATGCGGGTATCATTCGGCGGAAGCCAGCCGCCGTGCACCCGGACGCCGATTGGGACAGCGTGCTGGAAGTCAACCTCAACGCGCAGTTCATCCTCAGCCGGGAAATCGGCAGGCGCATGATGGAACGCGGGCGAGGAAAGATCATCTTCACCGCGTCGATCCTGTCGTTTCAGGGCGGCGTCTTTGCGCCGGGTTACGTGGCGAGCAAAGGCGCCATCGCGCAGTTGACCAAAGCGCTCGCGAATGAGTGGGCAAGTAAGGGCGTTCAGGTCAACGCGCTTGCCCCCGGCTATTTTGAGACCGACAACACCGAAGCCATCCGCGCCGATCCCGTCCGGCACGCCGCCATTCTCAGTCGCATCCCCGCCGGGCGCTGGGGGCGCATCGACGATATCAAAGGCGCTGCCCTCTTTCTGGCTTCTCCCGCATCGGATTACGTCAATGGCTCTATCCTCACCGTCGACGGCGGCTGGATGGGGCGCTAGCGTTCTCCCAATTCAAGCCTGTGCTGGTATTGCCAGGCTCGTTCTGGCGACGGCAGCATCGGCATCCTCGGCGCTGGTCGCCCTGTGGATCGCCTGTAACGCATAATTTGTTTGCCATTGAATCCTCTCTCGTCATGAGGTCGACCGATACGCTGAATGCCGCCAGACGAATATCCTGATCGTATACTTTGCACAGCCTTGCGGCGAAACAGTTGACGCCGGCAAGCGACAGGTGTTAAAGTGGTTATACCACCTTATCACTCTACCAATAGACCGAAGCTTATACCGAACGCTTATTTGGATGTATACACCGTTACATTCAACCCGGCTTTACGAACAGGTTGTCAATCAGATCCGCGAGCAAATCCTCACCGATCAGCTCAAGGACGGTGACAAACTGCCGACCGAACGCGAGCTGGCGCAGCGTCTTGGCGTCAGCCGCACGGTCGTGCGCGAGGCGCTCCGGTCGCTCGCTAAAGAAGGCTTGGTCGAAGTCCGTCACGGGCGCGGGACGTACATCATCAACCTTACGTCGCAGGTGCTCAGCAAGTCGCTCGACTTAATGCTCACCATCGAGCGCGCCGACAAATCGGCGGAGCTTCTCGAAATCCGCGAAATCTTTGAGCCGAGCATTGCCGCGCTCGCCGCCAGCCGCGCCACCGACGACGATCTTGCCGCGCTTCGGGCGGCGGTCGAACGCATGGACGCCTCGATGGAAGACGTCCAGGGTTACACCAGTGCCGACCACAGCTTTCACGTCGCGCTCGCCGTGGCAACCCATAACTTCATTATCCCGACGCTGCTCAATCCCATTGTCGATTTGCTCAATTCGCAGCGCGAAAAAATTTTCCACGTGCAGAACGGACCGCAGAGCGGGCAGGTTCACCACAAACGCATTCTCGACGCGGTAGGCAGCCGCGACCCGGAGGCGGCGCGTGAGGCGATGATTACTCATTTGCGTCAGGTTCGCGAGCACGCGCGAGAAGTAAATGAACAGAAACCTTCTCCGAACGGGCGCGACGACAATTCGGAGGCAGCGCCCGATCCCGATTAACTCGAATATTTTCTCGGCGCATTTGGTAAATTGGTAGTTCATCACATTGTTGACTTTGATTTCGCGTCTCGCTGTCTGACTTACGTACCAACACGAGATCGTCTATGAATGATCGTCCGTTTCCGTCGCCGCCCGACCGGATACGCCTTGCCGGAAAAACCGCGCTGGTAACCGGCGGCGCGAAAGGCATTGGCTTCGGCTGCGCGCGGGTGCTCGGCGCGGAAAACGGGATCGGGAATTTCAGGGCCCCGGCGCGGCGGCCGCCAAGCCCGCTCAGCCGCGCGCCGTGACCGGCAGGAGGCGTTCGGCCGCCGGGACTTCGGCCTCTGGCTTGAGTTCGATGGCCATCTGCGTGCAGACGGCGCGGCACAGCATGGCCGCACGCTCGCTCTGAATTCGGTAGTAGATCTGCGTGCCCTCGCGCCGACGCGCGAGGATGCCCGCACGGTAGAGCATCGACAGATGCTGCGACATGTTGGGCTGCGTCGTATCCACTTCCTCGAGCAGCTGCGACACGTTCTTCTCGTTGTTGCACAGCGAGCTGAT
>CALMDI010000810.1 GCA_937864975.1 uncultured Chloroflexota bacterium
TGAAAGCGGCGGTCATGACAGAGGATGTGGCGGCGACCGTGTGGCTGGCGCTGCAACTGGGCGAGCCGATCCCGATTGCCGACGACGATATCGCAAAGCTCCATCATCGCTATACGCACGTTTATGGGCAGTAAACTGTTCGGGCGCTAATCCACGACTGGGAAGCCTGCGCCCGAAGGCTGTGTTAGCCCGCGCTGCTGAATGATGCGCCTTTCGTAGTCGTCGTTCTTGAAACGTGCGAACGGGTCGGGGTCGATGCCCATTTCGACCCGCGCCTGCGCCAGCAGGGGGCGCACGTCGGTCTCGAAAGCGTCCATCATCGTGCGGTGCGCGCCCATCACGTCCCCGGCAAGCTGACGCTCGCGCAACGCTTTGCGGTCGATGAGGAGCGCTTTGGCGTAGGCGATCTGGCAGTTGATGACGCTCAACAGCATCCCTTCGAGCTTCGATTCCACGTTGAAACACTGGTCGATCATGTAGGCGACGTCATTAGCTCTGTCACCCGCCGACACCAGCTCGTGATAAATCTCGAACAACTCCAGTGGATTGTTGCTGCCGACGATTAAATCGTCGTCGGCGTAGCGCCGCGCGTTGAAGTGGAAGCCGCCGAGCCGACCTTCGTCGAGCAGGAAAGCGACAATGTGCGCGATATTCGTGCCCTGCGCGTGATGCCCGGTGTCCACCAGCACCTGCGCCTGCTCGCCGCATTTGAGCGCCGTCGCATACGCCATGCCCCAATCCGCGAGGTCGGTATGGTAAAAGGCAGGCTCGAAGAACTTATACTCGATCAACATCCGCGAGCCGGCGGGCAGGTGGCGATACGTTTCCTTGAGCGCGTCTTCCATGCGGTGCTTGCGCTCGACAATCGAGTCCTGCCCGGCGTAATTGGTACCATCGGCAAACCACAGGCTGAGCAGGTCGCTGCCGGTTTTTCCCATGATCTGGCAGCACTCGACCAGATGCGCGAGCGCTTCTTCGCGGACGGCGGGGTTCGGGTTCGTGATACTGCCGAGTTTGTACTGATCGTCCTGAAAGACGTTGGGGTTGACCGCGCCGATGCCCACGCCGCACGATTTCGCATAGTCCTTCATGGCGTTGTAGTCGTCGCCTTTGTCCCACGGAATGTGAATGGCGACGGTGGGCGCGACCCCGGTCAGTTTGTGAATGTAGCCCGCGTCGGACAATTTTTCTTCGACGGTGCGCGCCGCGCCGGGGTAGGCGAAGACTTTGAACCGCGTCCCGGAATTGCTGTAGCCCCAGGAGGGGGTTTCGATGTGCTGGGACTTCAGCTTTGCCTTGATCTGCTCGACGTCAAGACCCGTTTCCGCCAGCCGTTCCGCGAGGCGTTCATAATCGGCGCTGTGGTTCATCGGTGTTCCCTTTTGCGAAAATGCTCTAGAATGAATTGCGAAGTAGGTTTCTTTTCATTTCGTTTCGCGTCAGTGTAGGGGTTTTAAAAGGCTGTGTCAACCATGCCGGAACTGTTGTTTGTCGAAGAACGCCGCCGCGCCATTCTCGAAGAGCTGCGGAAAAATGGGCGTGTCAACGTCAGGACACTGAGCGAAACCATGAGCGTGAGCACGGTGACGATACGGCAGGACTTGCGCGCGCTGGAAGATGGCGGCTTGCTCGAACGGACATATGGCGGCGCCGTGAGCCGGACGAGCGGAACCTTACTGCCTGAGCTTTCCTTTCACGTCCGGCAAAACCATCATCGCCGGGAGAAAGCCGCGATTGCCGCCGCCGCCGCGCAGTGGATTCACGACGGCGACACGATTGCGATTGACCCAAGCACGACCGCCTTTGCGCTCGTTCCCTACCTCAAGCGCTTCGTCAGGCTCACGGTTGTGACCAACAGCCTCATCATCGCGCAGAGCTTTCTCGACAGTCTATCCATCACGGTATTGATGCCGGGCGGGCGACTCCGGCGCGACTCGGTCTCCCTGGTCGGCGCGCCCGATCAACTGCCATCGATCAATCTCAACCGCGCCTTTATGAGCGCGCGCGGCGTCACGCTTGCGGAAGGCATCAGCGACGTCGATCCCGACGAAGTCGCGCTGAAGCAGGCACTCGTCAACCGCTGCGCGTCTACGGTCGTCATGATTGATGGCAGCAAGTGGGGGCAGGTCGCGCCGTACACCTTTGCAAATGTGAATCAGGTCGAGCGCATTATCACGAGCGCCGACGCGCCGCAGGCAGTGATCGATCAGTT
>CALMDI010000811.1 GCA_937864975.1 uncultured Chloroflexota bacterium
CGGCGAGATCGTATTCTGTCCAACCCGGCTCCGCTGCGAGCAGAGCTTCGCTCATCGCGCTCGCTGCCTGCGCGCCGCAAGCGCCCGCGCCGACCGAAGTCGCGATGCTGGTCGCGCCCAACCGGATTCTCAACTTCTGGGAGACGGCGAGCGATACCCCCGGCGGGCAGTTCGCGGGGCAGCCCTGGCAGTTCGTGGGCATCGCAGGGGACTCCGTGCGGCTTCGCCTCGATTCGCAGAGCGCGGGCATTACCCTCAGCCTCGCGGGACCGGACGGCGCGGTACTCGCTCGCGGGAACGACATCCAGGAAACCCTGCCCACCAACGGAATCTACGTCGCGCTGGTACGCTTCGCCCCCGGCGACACAACGCCCTATTCCGTGACGCTGGAATACACCGACCGCTACGATCCCTCGAAACCGACGCCGACGCCCACCGCCACCCTCACGCCCTCCCCCACGTGGACGCCGCCTGCCACCGCCACGCCGACGCCCGTGTATGAACCGCTCGGCGCGCTCATCGGCACGCTGCGCGGCGGCACGCCCATTGACGGCGCATTCTCGCCGCCCGGCGACCGCCACGTTTACCTGTTCGACGGCGTCGCGGGGCAGTTTGTCAGCATTCGCATGGCGCGCGTCTCCGGCGCGACCGACCCGGCGCTGCGCCTGTACGACCCGACGGGCAACCCCGTGGCAAGCGACGACAACAGCGGCGGCAGCGGCGCCGCCTACCTGCGAAATATCCGCCTGCCGGAAACCGGCGAATACAGCGTTCAGGCATCGGGCAAAGGCTTGGCGGGCGAGTATCGCATCGGGCTGGCAATGATGGTCGAGCGCGAGCCGGTCACGCCCATGATCCCCGCGCCGACCGCCACGCCGATGCCCTCGCCCACACCGGAGCCGCGCGCGGATCGTCTGGTCGATCACGTGCCCGTCACCGGACGTATCGCGCGCCCCGGCGATTTCGTGCGCTACCCGGTGGTCGCGCTTCAGGGCGAAGTCTTTACGATTGGCGTCAGCCCCGTTGGTGACGCAAGTATTCGCCCGGAGATCGAGCTGTACAGGCCGTCGGGGGAGCTGGTGCCAACGGCAACCGTCTATCCGTCGAACGCGGGCGGCGCCGCGCTGATCCCGGCGTTCCACGCCGTCGAAAGCGGCACTTACGTCGTGCTGGTGCAGGCGGAAGGAAACGCCGTCGGCGAATTTGTCATCGCCTACGGCTTGGGCGCTTCGCGCGAGAACGTCATGCGCGGGGCGATACCGGCGGACGCGCCGGTTTCCGGCGAAATCGCGCGGCGCGGCTACCGCGATGTCTGGTCGCTTTCGCTCAACGAAGGCGACATGATTACCGTCAGCGCCAGCCCGCAGAGCAGCACACTCGACCCGGCGCTGGAACTCGTCGCGCCCGACGGCACGATCATCGGCGTGGACGACAACAGCGGTGGCGGGCGCGTCCCGCTGCTCAACAGCCTGCGCGCGCCTCAGAGCGGCGCCTACGGGCTGCGCGTGACTGCGTCGAATGCGGCCAGCAGCGGCGTGTATACGCTCGTCTGGCGCTACGTCGCCGCCGCGCCGACGCCAACGCCGCCCGCCGCGACTATCCTCGTGCTGTCCGCCGACGACATCATCCCGCCGCAAACTTATCTCGATTTTCCGTTTCAAGGGCAGTCAGGACAGCGCATCGTCGTTCGCGTGGTCGCCAAGCCCGACAGCGGTCTCGACCCGGTCGCCGCGTTGATGGACGCCGACGGCACGACGCTGGCGCGCGCCGACGATAACGGCTCCGATCTGAACCCGCTGCTCGAATTCATCCTGCCGGCCGATGGCACCTATTTCGTGCGGATCGATGGCTACCAGAGCAGCGGCGGCTTTAACCTGACCGTCGAGGCGCTGTACTAAAACTGGCACATGCCGTCTACAGCATACTGATCGACTCGTAAGCCTGCATCCCCGGTGGTCGATGAGTCGCAGCGTTCGTAGTCCGCTTCGAGCCTGGCAATCAGGCTCGCGGGCGGCGCGAGCGGCGGCGCATACGCGAGCCAGACGCGCTGCCGTCCCGACCATCGGCTCGACAAATCCGTCGGCACGTCGCTCAGCGAATCGACCATCACGTAATCGTCGCGCGCGTTCACGCCGAACGGCGCGAGATAATCCGTGGTGACGAAGCGATAACTGGCGCCGTAGTTACCATAGGGCGCATAGCTCATCACCAGATCGCCGGGCTGCACCTGCCCCTCGAGCGTCTCTGCAAGCCGGTGAATGGGAAAGCTGTACGTCGTGCCACCTTGCAGGCTTGGCGTCGCGCCCGTGAGGCTGGAAACGAACCCCGGCGCGACCAGCCCCCCTAACAGCGCCAGCGCCAGCAGCCGCCCCACCAG
>CALMDI010000812.1 GCA_937864975.1 uncultured Chloroflexota bacterium
GGGCGCAAGCAGTATGCGTAGTCTGCGCGACATCCTGTTTCCGATGCTCAACAGCGCTTTTCTGACCGGCGTGGTCACGACTTTTGTGCGGGCTGTCACAACGCTTTCGGTCGTCATTTTTCTATTCACGCCGCGTACGACCGTCGCCACGATCACGATTTTTCAACTCGTTAACGACTTCAACTGGGGCGGCGCGACCGCCTTCACCGTCGCGGTGATCGGCATGGCGGTTCTGGTGCTGGCAATAGTCTGGCTGATGACCGGGCGGCGAAGCGGCTTCAGGGGATTCCAGGGCGGAGTGTAGTGTGGAGAACACTGCGGGTCAGCTACAGATCAACAACGTGACGAAACGATTCGGCGCGCACGCGGCTATCGATCAGGTCACGCTGGAGATTCCGCAGGGAAAGTTCGTCACCCTGCTGGGTCCAAGCGGATGTGGTAAGACGACGCTGCTGCGTATGATCGCCGGATTTTACGAGCCGGACACCGGCACCATTTCCCTTGACGGTTCCCGCATCGACCAGTTACCCCCGCACCAGCGCAGTACGGCGATGGTCTTCCAGGATTATGCGTTGTTCCCACATATGACCGTGCGCGACAACGTCGCCTACGGGCTGCGGCTGGCGAAGGTTGCGAAGCCGGACATTCAGCGGCGTGTCAACCAGACGTTGGACTTTCTCGGGCTTGGCAGTCTGGGGGATCGGTGGCCGAACCAGCTATCCGGCGGGCAGCAGCAGCGCGTGGCGCTAGCACGCGCGCTGATTGTTGAGCCGAAAGTGCTGCTGCTGGATGAGCCGCTGAGCAACCTCGATGCCAATTTCCGAGAGCGGATGCGCTGGGAATTACGCAGCCTTCAGCAGCGGCTGAATATCACCTTTCTTTACGTGACTCACGACCAGAACGAGGCACTGGCGATGTCGGACTGGGTGGCAGTGATGAACGCAGGGCATGTCGAACAGTGGGGTACCCCTCGCCAGATCTATCACGCGCCCAATGGCGCTTTTGTCGCCACGTTCATCGGGACTGCCAACCTGCGGGAAGCGACCATCCTCAGGCGCGAGCGAGAACATGTTTTCGTCTCATTGGCAGAGAATATGATCAGCATTCCCACATTGGAAGCGTCGTCGACGAACGAGAGCGTGTTGCTATGCATTCGCCCAGAGGTCATCGCAATCAGCCGCATCCGTCGGGACGAGGCGAATGTCAACCTTGCCGGACACGTTACTCGCCTGGCTTTTCTTGGTCACCTGACTCGCTACTGGGTCGAGGTCGCTGGCGAGGAATGGATCGTTGATCAACCCGATCCGGGATCAGCCGAGATAGCTTATGAAGGTGACGTTATCCTTTCGTTTGAACCGCAGCACGTCCATATCATTTCTAGTCCCTGATGCGATAAGTCACGTCATAACGGCTAACTTTACAGGCAACAGATGAGATGGCTTTTGACACCAAACAAATAAAACACGTTCCATCGCATCAAAGTCATGATCGGCAATCCACGAGACCCAAGTCAACCATTAACCTAATCCGGCACATCATATTCAGCAACGTCTCTGCTGCATCCCAGGTTACGTCACAAGCCGTGCGGGCTGAGCCGCTCGGAGTCGCTCGTTTTCTCGGAAGGCTTCTGTCTTTGTTGGCTTTTCAACCCGTTATCCGACGACAAACTGATACTTACCGGGAGCAACGTCATAACGCAATCCTTCGCTCACCTCGCCATTGATTGTGACAGGTCGATCCTCGTACCCCGGCAGAAAGACGGTTGCGGTGGTGTTCGGCGGGACGACGACGGAATACTCAAACTTTCCACCCGCCGTCGTCCACTGCGACACCACTTCACCGTACAGGGTCTTTAGGCTCCCGCGGGCTTCGGTGATGCCATTGCCGGGCTGCGGCTTCAAAATAGCGTGTTTATAGCCGGGCTGCGCCGGATCGATGTCGATGCCGGCGACCGTGTTATACAACCACGCGCCAATCGCGCCATAGGCGTAGTGATTGAACGAATTCATCTCCGGAGTCTGGAAGCCTCGGTCTTCCGTCCACCCATCCCAGCGCTCCCAGATCGTCGTCGCCCCCTGAGTGACCGGATACAGCCATGAGGGCCATGACTTCTGTTGAAGCAGTCCATAGGCGATATCCGCGCGACCATTGCTGCTCAGGACGTGGCTCAAGTAGGGCGACCCGACAAAACCAGTCGAAAGATGCATACCTCGGCGCTCAACGTCCGCGACCAGTTCAGCCACAGCCAGTGGTCGCAGTTGCTCAGGCAGCAGGTCAAAGTGCAGCGCGAGGACGTAGGCAGTCTGCGTCGGCGTAAATAGCTCCGTATTGAAGACTGCCGACGGAATCGGACCGTAATCGACCGCTTTCAGGAGACCGCGCGACAATCGATCCGCGTCGTCCATACGCTTCCTGACCGCCGACGGGGTTGGAGGGACAGCGGGCAGTTCGCTCCCGATCAGGTAGCGATGAGCGAATGCCGCCTTCACGTCCTCAAACAGCCTGCCATAGCGGGCTGCGTCGTCAGTTTTGCCCAACACCGCGGCAATTTGAGCCATCAGACTCGCATCATAGGCAAGAAACGCGGTGCCGATCAAATCGCGCGGCGTATCGGCGTTGATCGACAACCAGTCGCCATAGCCGGGCCAGCCTTCATAATCCGGCGCGCATCGGATAAACCCAGGACTCGCTTCGAGCAGGAAATCCATAAATCGGGTCATCACATCGTAATTCGTCTCCAAAATCCGCTGGTCGCCATAACAGAGGTAAAGAGTCCAGGGGCAAATAACGGCGGCATCCGCCCATGCCGGACCGCCATCGGCAGGCACATCGGGCACATTGGGCACAACGCTTGGGATCGCTCCGTCACTCGCTTGCGCGTCGGCGACATCCTGAAGCCACTTTGTCATAAAACCGGCTACGTCCATGTTGAAGGCGGCGGTACGCACAAAAACCTGAATATCCCCTGTCCAGCCGAGGCGTTCGTCGCGCTGCGGGCAGTCCGTAGGCACGTCGACGAAATTTCCCTTCTGACCCCAGACAATGTTTCGCTGGAGCTGATTCACGAGGGCGTCGGAACAGGTAAAGTCACCCGTCTGCGTCATATCGGAATGCAGCACGATGCCGGTGATGGTGTCCCGGTTCGCTTCCCCTGGATACCCTTCGATTTCAACATAGCGAAAGCCGTGGAACGTGAACTTCGGTTCCCAGACTTCTTCACCCTCGCCCTTGAAGGTGTAGTAGTCGGTTGCGCGGGCGGCGCGAAGGTTCATCGTATACAGCGTGCCGTCCGGTTGGAGCATTTCGGCAAAGCGGAAAGTGACCGTCGTTCCCGCCGGCGCCGTCCCCTTGAAGCG
>CALMDI010000813.1 GCA_937864975.1 uncultured Chloroflexota bacterium
TCCCTACGGCTTCGACGCCGAGGCGGCACAGGAGGAGTGCCCGCGCAGCGTGGCGACGGTCATCGTCGCGCGCAAACGGGCCTAGCATTTTGCAGAGGCGTTTGCTACAATGCGGCGAAGATGGTGGGTGTAGCTCAGTTGGTTAGAGCGTCTGTCTGTGGAACAGAAGGTCGAGGGTTCAAGTCCCTTCACCCACCCAAACAAAACGCCCGATCCGGGCGTTTTTCGTTTATTCAGGGCGTCGCAGTCGAACCCATTCGCGCCGCATCCGCGTTCGCAGTCCGATACGCGGCGGCGACATATCCGGTGGGATCACGTCGAACGCGACCGCTGCCATACTCCCCGTGGTGTCTCTCACGCGCTTCGCCTGGCTCACCGGTTGAGGCAGCTCCATCGTTTCTTCGTCGGGCGCGTCCACGGTGTCCGCCTTGAGAGCGCGTGCAAGCTCGTGCGTATCGCTCGGACGCTGCACGCCAAAGACATCCCAGATGCTCAGCGCGGCAGTATCCATCGCGGAGATGTCCGCGGGTGTTGGCGGAAGCTCCGAACGTGAAATAGCAACGGTCGGTTCGGCATGGGGCGGCATGAGCGGCTCAAACCGCGTGTCGCCTCTGGCGATGGGCGTTTCAGGCTTGGGTTCGCCGTCGCTCGCAGCGATTGGCTCTGGCTGCATGGTTTCCGCCGGAAGCACATCTGAGGAACCGAGTGCTTCCCCGGCAACCATGTCTTCAACTCTTTCGCCAGACGCCGTGGACGCCTCAGCAAGAAGCTGGTCGACGTCCGAAGCAAGCGCCTCATCCTCAACCGCCTCGGCGGGGGGCGGTTCCGCCAGCGAGAACGGCGGTATTGCCATGACCGGCTCGTCAAAGCGGAACAATTCGTTGTCACGAGCGGGCGTCAGCGGTTCGGCAGGTGCACTCGTTTCCGAAGCAGCCTGTGCCTGATCGGGCGTAATCGGTCGTATCGGCTGCGTGTCGAACATATAATCCGGCGGGGGCGCGAACCGGGACAGATCGTCCAGGAATTCCGGCTCCTCCGATTCCTCGACGAGTTCTTCGATGCTCTGACGTCGCGCGGCGATGGCGGGGCGTGGGCGCGTGTCGTCGTCTGCAATCGGCGGCTCTTCGATCACCGGGGCAATCGGTCGCGCCTGTGCTATCCCCGGCGTTCCGCCGCTTTCCGCGCGAAGGTCAATCACGACCGGATGGCGCGGCTTGTAATGCGCGCGCTGCTCCACGTCCGGCGCGTCCCGCATCAGGGATTTCGCCTCGCGCCAGTCGTGCGCCGCGCCGGAGCTGTTGACCTGCTTCCAGAGCGCCTTGAGGCTTTGCACCATGACGGCTTCGACGTGACGGCTCGTGCCGAGCGAGCTTCGCACGCCGCCCAGCAGCCCTCCCAGCTCATACGTGAGCGTCAGCTGCACGACCGTGCCTTCGGGAATTTCCTGCAAGCGCAGCCGCCCGATGCTTTCGCGGTAGGGAACACCGTCCACGTAGGTATATTGGTAGCCAAGTCCGTCGTACCACGCGGTAATCTCGACCACCTGCTCGGCGCCTTTGTCGGTGGTCTGCCGCCAGCGCGTGCCCGCGCCCGTTTGCTTCGAGGTGAGGAATTGAATCGAGCGGCAGTCGATCTGCCAGCTTGGGTTGTTGCGGACGTCCTGAACGTAATCCCACACCACGCTGGGCGGCGTCGGGATCAGGATTCGCTGATCAATCGTCGTCATAGTGCTCACATTATAATCCAAATTTCGACGTGTTCAAAAATCACAATTCGTGTTACACTGCGCTGTAAATCGGCTTTCTCACACCTCCACACCTGGCGGAGCAGTCCGGTGCCCGGTCCTACACTCACACTCGGTTTCATCCTGGCAACGCTTTTCGGCGCGCTTTTCCATCTGATCGTGGGCGGCGACGCGCGACGGCTGGCGTTGTTCTTGCTGGCGGGCTGGATCGGGTTTGGCGTCGGGCATGTCGTGGGGGTAGCGCTTCAGGTCAACCTGTTTAACATCGGCACGCTGCGCGTGCTGACGGCATTTTTCGGCGCGACGGTTGCTCTTGTCGTCGCCATGCTGCTCACCAGCCAACGTCTACGTAAACGCGCACCTCGGCAAGGATAATATGAGCCAATCCTCGGCACCGCAACTGGCGACACGGCGTCCGCAAGCACACGCTCAACCGGAACCGAAATCCGGCATGAGTATTGTCAAAATTGTCATTATCGCGACGGCTGTCCTCGTAGGGCTGATCGTTCTGATTTTCGTGATCGCGCTTCTGCTCGCGCGCGGGGACACCGCTCAGCTTGGCAGGATCATCGAGGTCGTGCGCGACGTGGTCATCATCTTTCTCGCGCTCGAAGGCATTCTGATTATCCTCGCCCTTGCCGTGCTGATCTTGCAGGTGGCGCGTCTCATCAACCTGGTTCAGAATGAGGTCAAGCCCGTTCTCAAGAACACGCAGGAAACGCTTCAGAGCGCGAAGGGTACGGTGAGTTTTGTCAGCGATACCGTCAGCGGTCCGCTGATTAAGGCGAGCGCGTTCTTCGCCGGTGTTGGGTCGCTGGTCGGCAACGTCGGTGGCATTCGCACGGCGCTCAAGAAGACGGCGGAAGAGGCGGCGGAGAATGTTGAGGAAACGGTCAATGCGAAGCGCTAGGCGCAAACAGGCGCGGGTTCAGTCTTTTGAACTGGATATGGGCATGGTCATCTTTGGCATCCTCGTGGGTCTGACGATTGGCAGCATTATCGGCTTGCTCAACGCGCCGCGCAGCGGGCGCGCGACCCGCCGGCAAATTACCGAGACGGTCACCGGAACGGGCGACGCGCTGCGCGAGAAGCTTGAAAGCGCGATCCCGTCGGACGCCGTCAGCGAGAGTATGGCGGAAGGCAAGGCGGCGGCGCGACGGCGGCGCGCCGAGCTTGGCTTGCCAGAGATCGACTAAACTGCTTCCAGCGCGCGCAGCGCCTGCGGCACGCCGTAGTGAACAATATCGCCCGCCAGCGTCCCCCGCGTTCCCACCTGTTCCTCCATGAGATCGCCCGCGAGACCATGCGTATATCCCGCCACGAGCGCCGCGTCAAACGCATCGAAGCCCTGCGCCCGGAACCCCGCGATCATGCCCGCCAGTACGTCCCCGGTGCCCGCGGTCGCCAGCGCTGCCGTCTTGAACGGCAAGACCGCGACATGTCCATCGGGCGCGGCAATCAGCGTATGCGCGCCCTTTAGTACGAGAAGGACATTCCACTCGGCGGCTTTTTCCGCGGCGACCTGCCAGCGATGCGCCTGAATTTCCTTTGTCTCCATGCCAGTTAACTGCGCCATTTCGCCCGGATGCGGCGTGATGACCGTTTGTTCCGGC
>CALMDI010000814.1 GCA_937864975.1 uncultured Chloroflexota bacterium
TCCTGTTGACCAGCAGTATCAGCGGCAGCTCGCCCACGTCCATCCCCGCGGTTCAGCCTCTACAGCCGTCCAATGGCAGCGCGCAGGGGCAGATCGACGAGCCGGTCGAGAGCAGCATCATCACTGGTGGCTTGATTCAGGCGCGCGGCATGGCAGGCGGTATTGCCGGCAACCAGTTCATCCTACTTCTGATCGCCCCGACCGGCACCGTCGTGAACTCTCAGGTCATCAATTTGTCGAACGCGGAAACGTCGCTCGTGCCGTGGGCGGCATCGCTGCTGACGGGCAGCTATCGCGGCAGCGCCGAGTTACGCGCCTTTGCCACCGCGCCAGATGGCAGCGAGATCATCATCGACAGCGTGCAGGTGACGATCCAGTAGTGGCGATGCGCGCCCCCGGTACAAGTCCCAACGCGAATGTCCCGATTCCGTATCAACAGTGGACGCCGCTTTCTGTGACAGAAGTGGTCACACGCTTCGCGAACGCCCCGTTGCGCTGGTGCCTCGCCGGTGGCTGCGCGGTCGAGCAGTTTCTTGGCTTCCCCATCCGCGAGCACAGTGACATCGATATCGTCATTTTTCGCGACGAGCAGCGTCAGGCGCAGCGGTGGCTTAAGGGCTGGCGGCTTTACGCCGCCGACCCGCCGGGCACGCTCCGACCGTGGCTCGAAGGGGAAGCCCTGCCGTTTGGCATTCACGATATCTGGGGACACCAGCAGGGTTCGACGGCATGGCAGTTACAAATCATGCTTGCCGAAGTCGAAAGGAACGAATGGGTTAGCCGTCGCGACCCCCGGATTCGCGGCAGGCGGGATGATTTGATCGCGATCTATAACGGCGTTCCCTGCGTTCGGATCGACGTCCAGTTGCTGTATAAGGCGAAGCAGCCTCGCCCGAAGGACGAGTTGGACTTTCAAGCCAGCTTACCGCGCCTCAGCGTAGACGAGAAGCAATGGCTGAAGGACAAGCTGTGCCTGCTGCATCCCAGCGGTCATCCCTGGCTCGACACGCTCTAAAACTTCATCGCTTCCCCTTTTCGGCAAACAGCACAAATTTTTTAACCCTTAATGGACAATAATCACAAGCCGTGGTAGTATGGATTTGATCTATATGATTCATCTGATGAATAGGCGTTTGCACCGCTTATGCCCTCACTTGATCTCGACTCCGATCTTCTAAACTACATCGTCGAAAAGGGCTTCCAGCCCGGCGACCGCCTGCCGACGATCAACGAGCTTCAGGAGCCTGACCATCTCGGCGTGAGCATCAGTAAAGTTCGCGAGCAGCTTGAAGTCGCGCGGGCGCTGGGCATGGTCGAGGTGCGGTCGAAAACGGGAATGCGGATGAAAGCCTACAGCTTCGCGCCTGCCGTCCGCCTCAGCCTGTTCTACGCGCTGGCGAACGACCCACACCAGTTTGAGATGTTCTCCGAACTGCGTAATCACGTCGAAGCCGCGTTCTGGCACGAAGCCTGCGCCCGCATGACCGACGAGGACAGAACAGTCATGCGCGCCTGCGTCGACCGCGCGCGCGCCAAGCTCAACGGGCATTTCATCGCCATCCCCAACGAAGAACACCGCACGTTTCACCTGACCATGTTCCGCCATCTCGACAATCCGTTCGTGCTCGGCATTCTCGAAGCGTATTGGGACGCTTACGAAGCGGTCGAGCCGAACCGTTACGCCGATTACGCCTATCACCAATCGGTCTGGGACTATCACGAGCGGATTCTCAACGCGATCTGCGCGGGCGAGCCGGGCAAGGCGCAGGCGTTGTTCATCGAGCACACGCGCCTGCTGCGTCACGAGCCGCGCGCGGAAGTCGCACAGCGTGTTGGCACGGAGCCAAAAGGATAAGGCGACAACCTGGAATGACAACCCGTACACCCACATTCTTCGCCGTCATTTCTCCCTTTGGTTGAGGACGGCAGCCCGAACGGTGCGTAACCTGATAGAAAGCCGTTCAATCAAAGGAGTGTTTTTGCCGAAGCAGACCGTCTAAAGAGTTAATCGCAGCGTCTCATTATCACCGTTATCGGAGTGAAGAGGAGCAACAACCACTCATTATGTGCGCCTTAAATATTCAAACGGAGACGGAAGTCGGGCAACCCGCCGGTTATGAACCAGCCGTCAACGACTTTGCTATCATGGTGGCGACCAAGAATGGCTCCGGCAGTCAATCCTCGAACGAAGTGCTGATCCGCGCGCTGTACCACATGGGCATCCCGGTCAGCGGCAAGAACCTGTTCCCCTCGAACATTAAGGGGCTGCCGACGTGGTACACGATCCGCGCGAGCAAGGACGGTTACGTCGCGCGCCGCGCCACGACCGAAATTGCCATCACCTACAATCAGGACACGGCGGCGGAAGATATTCAGAACCTGCCCCCTGGCGGCGTCTGCATTCTGCCGATGGACTGGAAGTGGGGGCGCAGCCGCGAGGACATTACCTACTACGAGGTGCCGATCAAGGAGATTGTCTCCAAAAGCGACATCCCGAAGGACTTTCAGGATCGCATCGGCAACATGACCTACGTGGGCATGGTCGCCAAGCTGTTCGACATTCCGCTGGATATCATCTATCAGGCGCTTCTGGACACGTTCAGCGGCAAAGAGAAAGCCGCGAAGATGAACATGGGTGTGGTCGAGAGCGCCTACAAGTGGACGGAAGAAAACGCCCCCAAGCAGGACCCGTTCCGATTTGAGCCGATGAACAGCACGAAGGGCAAAATCCTGATTACGGGCAACGAGGCGGGCGCGATTGGCTCGCTGTTCGGCGGCTTGACCGTCGCCGCGTGGTACCCAATCACGCCCTCGACCAGCCTGATTGACGGCGTGATGGATCACAAGCACATTCGCGTCGATCCCGACACCGGCAAGAATACCGTTGCCATCATTCAGGCGGAAGACGAGCTTGCGGCGGCGGGTATGATTATCGGCGCGGGCTGGGCAGGCGCGCGCGCCATGACCTCGACCAGCGGTCCCGGCATCAGCCTCATGGCGGAATTTGCGGGGCTTGCCTACTTCGCGGAAATTCCGTGCGTCATCTGGGATATCACCCGCGTGGGACCGAGCACCGGCTTGCCAACCCGCACCAGCCAGGGCGACCTGCTGTTCATGCACTTCCTCGGTCACGGCGACAGCCGCCAGGTCGTGCTCGTTCCGGGCAGCGTGAAGGAGTGCTTCGAGTTCGGCTGGCGCTCGTTTGAAATCGCCGATCAGCTCCAGACGCCTGTGTTTGTGATGAGCGACCTTGACCTCGGCATGAACCTGTGGCTGACCGATCAGTTCGACTATCCCGATGAGCCGATCAACCGCGGCAAGATTCTCGACCGGGACGCGCTTGAAGACTTCTTCGCGCAAAAGGGTGAGTGGTATCGCTACCGCGACTACGACGGCGACGCCATTCCCTACCGCACGCTACCCGGCACCGATCACCCGCGCTCGGCGTACTTTACGCGCGGCACGGGGCACAACGACCGCGCCACCTACAGCGAGCGCGCCGACGACTGGGTGCAGAACATGGAACGCCTGCGGACGAAGATGGAAAATGCCCGCAGGACGCTGCCGCAGCCTGTCGTCGACCACGACCCGGTGAAGCGCATCGGCATTATCTCCTACGGCTCGAATGATCCCGCGATTGAAGAAGCGCGCGACCGCCTGGCAAACCAGGGCATCGAAACGAACTACCTGCGCGTCCGCGCGCTGCCACTGTCGCTCGACGTGCATGAGTTCGTCCTGAGTCACGACCGCGTCTACGTCATCGAAAACAACTTCGACGGACAGATGCACCAGATTTTACGCATGGAAATTCCGCAGGACACGACCCACATGATCTCGCTGGCGCTGGGCGATACACTCCCCATGACTGCCCGCTGGATTCACAAGCAAATTTTGCGACAGGAGCAAAAGTAGCCATGCCCACTAACGCCATCGGACTTGAAAGAACCGAGTATCGCGGCGCGCCGAGCACGCTCTGCCCCGGCTGCGGTCACGACTCGATCTCGAATCAGATCGTCAGCATCGCCTATGATCTCGGTCTGCCCATGCACCGTGTCATCAAGCTCAGCGGTATCGGCTGCTCCAGCAAGACACCCGCCTATTTCCTGGGTCGCTCGCACGGCTTCAACGCCGTCCACGGGCGTATGCCGTCGGTGGCAACCGGCGCGACGCT
>CALMDI010000815.1 GCA_937864975.1 uncultured Chloroflexota bacterium
CTCCCCTGACCTTCCCCCGTCCAGCCCGTGACGCCGTTATAGCTCGCCAGCCACCAGTTGATGCTGTCGCTGCACGACGGACCGTTCAGCACGTTGAAGACGCCGCCTGCCGGAATCAGCCCGATAATCAGACTGCCCGACGCGCGCGACGGCTGCGAGCGGATGACGTTGGGCAGTCCGGGCGTCACGCGCCCCTGCCCGCCGATGGACAGGCGCGGCGAAACGGTCGTGCAGCCGGTCGCCCCCAGCGGCTCCGTCCAGTACGCGCCGTCGGCGCTGCCTTCGGGCGTCCACCCCGTGATGCCGTTGTAGGTGACGAGATACCAATACATGCCATCGCCGCACTGCGGACCGTAGCCCGCCAGAGCCGTAAAGACGCCGCCCGCGGGAATTTGTCCCAGGTTGGCGCTGCCGGAGCCGCGGAAGGGCTGAGAGCGAATGACGTTGGGCAAGCCCGGCGTCACGCGCCCCTGGGAGCCTGCAACCAGTCGCGGCGCGGGCGCGCTTCCACAGACGAAGCTGGTCTGCGCCGACGATACGCCCGCGCCGACGAGCAGCGTGAGAAGGAGAACGATAGAAAAAATGACGCGAAAATTCATAGAGGCGCTCCTCGCGAGGACAAGCCGGACTCGACGTTCAACACCAGTCTACTCTCTGGACGTCCGCGCGTGCGCCCCAGTTTCACGGGCGAAGCGAGCGTCGGGAATGCGTGGGGCAGGCGTAGGGAATCGAGACAATTTCCTCATCTTTGGAAGAGTGAGAAATCATGCGGAGAGTTTCGCCTCCCGGCAAACTCTAATCGCGAACCATTTTACATAATGACGTTATTCCCCCTCCCTGAATTCAGGGGTGTCGAGCGAAGCTCGACGGGGTGGGGTTTGCCTTCCTTGAAATGGGGAGAGGTATGCATCCCTTACGCCACGGTGCGCCAGGCAGTCGGACCCCAGACGATGTCGGCAACGCTCACGTTAAACGAGTTCGTGCCAAAAATTTCTTCGAGGACGCCGTCGCGCCAGATATATGCGGCGCCGCCGTCGGCAAATGCGAGCGCGTCGCCTGTTGGGGCGATGCTGATCCATTCCAGCGGACCCGTGAAGGGCAGCGGCGTCTCGCCAACGCGCCACGTAAACACCGCGCCGACGTCGGGCAGCGTTGTCACGCCAAAGACAATCGACAAGCCATCCGGCGCGCTGCGGCTGTAGAGTTCAGGCGAGCCGACCAACGGACTGATCGTCCCGCTCGCCGGATCGACCACATCCCAGCGTCCAGTGCTGTAGAGGATGCCCACTTTATCGACGCCGTTCTCGTCGATCCACTGTATGTCGTAAATGTATTCGCCTTGCGCGGGCGTCGCGGCGGTTGCCTGTAACGTGCCATCCGTGCCGTAGATCAGAACCGAATCGACCGGGAGCGCTCCGGCGTCGGCGGCGGCGGCGATGCTCCTGAGCGCGATGCCGCCTTCACTCCACCGGACGGGAAGCGTCTGCTGGAAGCCCGCTTGCCGGGGAAGATCCGCCGCCAGCACCTGAGGCTGTTCCACGCCCAGCCTATGGACGACGAGACGGCGAATGCCCTCCGGCGCGACGTCTTCCGTCCACGCCAGCATCGTCCCATCCGGCGACCACGCGGGGGCGGAGCGCACAATCGCACGCGCCGGCTCGCCCGTGTTGAACGTCGCGTCGGGCGGCTGGGTTGCAATCCGCGTCGCGATGCCCGTTCCCAGATCGAGAATTTCAATATCCGATGGCAGCTCGCTGGTCAGCCCGCCCGTGGTCTGAAGCGCCTGAACGCCGATGTCCGCGATGACCTTGTAAGCGATGCGCGTCGCGTTGGGCGAGAGCACCGGACGGTCGGTATAACCAGACGAGGTGAGCGGGGTCAGCCCGGCAGCGCCGCTCGCCCAGATATCCGAGCCGTTGACCAGCATTAGCACGGGCGCTGGCGGTGCTGCCTCCTGCGCGCTCGCCACGCCGACCGCAAGGAGGGTGAGCAATAGAAACATCAGTCGGCTTTTCACGATGGCTCCCTGGGCTGGATGCGTACAGGCATTATAGGCAGATCACCTGCCGCCAGCAACGCGGCTTGACGTCCTGAAAAATAGATGAAAACGCGATTTTTCATTGAGTCATTGCAAAAAATTCATGTATACTAAAAATGTAAAGGAGGCTGCCCGTGGCGACCCCGCTCATGCCGTTCGACGACCCGACGATCCCACCCCGCTACATCGTGGAGGGCTATCGTCAGGCATACGCGCGCATTCACGAGCGCGAGCCGATCTGCCGCTATATCGGCAACCATTGGTATAACGTGAACGGGGAAACGGTTCACCGCACCACGCTGATGGAAGAAATCATGCGGCTTCGCAGCATCGCGCCCCGCGGGCGCTTCGTCGGCGCCGATAAGTCGGTCGTCCAGCGCCTCATCAGCCGCCTCCGAGGGCATTAGAAGCTTTCAGCGATCAGCAGTCAGCTTTCAGCCATCAGCTAAAGATAAAAACGTAACGCGGAGACGCCGAGCAACAGAGGCGCAGGGAAATTTATCTCTGTCCCTCTGCGTCTCAGTGGTTCATCCGGTAAATTCGTAAACCGGGCACGACACGTCGTGCCCCTACGACCGACTGTCTTTTCGCCA
>CALMDI010000816.1 GCA_937864975.1 uncultured Chloroflexota bacterium
GCCATTGACGCCTCACCGACCCCTCCCTATACTGAAGAGTTGTGGTTTTGTTTGAATACCTGTATAACCGGATGAGCGTTTCACCCATCCGGCATGGTAGCAGCGTATGCACAACAGAGTGTGGACAGACGGCGAAGGTATGGTCGAAAGCAAACGCAAGTCCGAAGACCTTTCACACGTCGAAGTCACCGCGAAAGTTAGTCAAGCGCCCGTCGCGCCTGCCGTTCCCTATTATAACCGCGGCTACAGCGCGCCCCCGCCCCCGCCCATGCCGTCGCGCGGCTCGCCTGCCCGCGACCGGATGCGCCGACGCCGCGTGCGTCCTCGCAATCGAGGCGGTGAATGGGCGTGGGTGGTTATCGCTCTGGCGCTTCTCTCTGTCGTCATCGTCATCAGCATGAGTCTGACGCTCCTACTACGCACGACGCAGGAAGACACGGAAGTCTTACCGACCGCAATGGTCGGGCTGCCGACGCCTGTCGATGGACGCATCACCTTTGACAACCTCGCCAACCTGGGCACCGGGCAGCAGGTCACGCTCGAAGATGGGCGCAGTATTGTCCTGCAGCCGTGGGATGGCGAAACCCGCTTCACGGTGCTGGCAATGGGTCTCGACCGCCGCCCTGGCGAGGACGGTCTTTCCTACCGTACCGACACCATGATGCTCATCAGCATCGACCCGGTCAACGATACCATTGGCATTCTCAGCATCCCGCGCGACCTTTACGTCGAAGTCCCCGGTTACGGGCAGCTTCAGCGGATTAACACGCCGATGGTTCTGGGCGAGCTTCAGCAGCCGGGTTACGGACCTCGGCTGGCGATGCAGACTGTTCAGTACAACTTCGGAATGCGCGTCCACGATTATCTCGCGGTCGATTTCGACGCCGTAATTACGCTCGTTGACTACATCGGCGGTATCGACATCGACGTGCCCTACAACATCAGCGATCCGCAGTATCCGAATATGTGGTACGGGTACGATCCGTTCTACATTTCCGCGGGGATGCAGCATTTGAACGGCGCGACCGCGCTCAAGTACGCCCGTACCCGGCACGGTTCCAGCGACTTCCAGCGCGCGCAGCGCCAGCAGCAGGTGTTGTATGCCGTGCGCGACCGCGTCCTCGACCTGAATATGCTGCCGCAGTTGATCGTCCAGGCGCCGAGCCTGATGAGTAACCTCGACGACAACGTTTACACCGGCTTGACCGTCGATCAGATGATTCAGCTCGCCTGGTATCTCAAGGATATTCCGAAGGAAAACATTCGCGCCGGCGTCGTCAGCCAGGAATATGTCATGAGTTACACGACCGAGCAGGGCGCGGCGGTGCTCATCCCGAACCGCTCTCAACTCGGACCCCTGCTGGTGGACGTCTTCGGCTCTAACTACTCGCAATAACGCGCTCTACGCAACTACAAACCTCTCCCGGTACTCAGAGTAGCACAACCGCGTCTTATTTCCCCCCCTGAAATCGGGGAGGGCGCTTAGCGATCCGCCTTCGGCGGATTAAAGTCGGCTTCGCCGACCGCGCGCGAGGGGGTGGGGTTTCCATCTCAGCGCGAGCGAGGGGTTTAAACCAAAAACCGGACGTTCTCCCTATGGAGAGCGTCCGGTTCGTGTTCAAGTACCCCGCCGTACCGTGTGTGCGATGTTTTGAACCTGCTTTCGCAGGGTGGAAATCTACCTGGTTCTCGGGTCTTGGCTCAAGCCTATCACCTTGCTACCAGACGGCGACTTCCGTCAAAAGGGTGTTGGCTCAAAACGCATGGCGCACCATCACGCGCACGGCAGGTTGGTTTGTTTATACCAGTCTGCTATACCCCTGTAAAGACTCAGTTACAGGCGCGCCGACAGACTTGTGCAGACCATCTGAAATACGCTTGTAAATACTACGCTCACCCTTGCATTTGGCGGGTTCCGCTGCTAAGGCGTTGAAAGCCGGGACGCACAGCCCCTTGCCCGGTGAGCGTGCGGTCATTCTGCGACTTCCTATGAGGGTTATCGATCCGCCAGCCGAATGGCAACCTCCGTTTCCCATTTCGCCGTATCTGGGTCGTCCCCTGGGTCGGTCAGCAACGACTCCACCCGCGCGCCAAAGCCACCGCCCTGATCGGATTCAAGCCTGTCCCAGGAGAATAAGCCTTCAGCCTACCTGAGAGTCAGGACCAGTTACATGGGAGAGGGTGCAATTCTACGCCGCTTATTCAAATTCGCGCCGGAGCACGCCGAACTGCTTGATGTCCACGAAGCGCCCGTGCTCCCAGCAGCTTTCGCGCCACACGCCTTCGATCTTGAATCCGCACTTGAGCAGCACGCGCTCCGAGCCAATGTTGCCGTCGGTGCAGTCCGCCTGAACGCGGTGAACGTCCAGATGGTCGAACGACCAGCGTGTAATCGCGCGGGCGGCTTCGGTCGCGTAGCCGCGCCCCCACAGCGCGGGCACGACGTGATAGCCGATATCGACGCGCCGGTTCTCGCGATCCCAGGCATATGTGCCACAGGTGCCGATCAGCCGGTCGTCGCCATGCAATGTCATCGCCCACTGAACAGCTTCGTGACGATCGTACAGGGCGTTGAGCCAGTCGATCAGCCCGACCGCCTGCTCGCGTGTCTGGATTATTGGCTGGCTCAGGAAGCGCATCACGTCCGGCGAGCCGTAGAGGTCGATAATAGCGTCGGCGTCCTCATGCTCGATTCGCCGCAGGCGCAGCCGATCCGTTGTCAGTACCGGGTAGGCAGCGAAATCAAACACAGTGCTCATGGGCTGGCTCCCGTTAGAAACGAGCGAGAAGCATAACGCGCGCCTTGTTCCCCGTCCCTGAAGTCGGGGGAGGGGGCGCTCAGGGGGACTGCCTTCGGCAGACTGAAGGCGGGAACCCCGCGCGGGGGTGGGGTTTCTCTACTTCTTCTCCGCCTCCGGCTCGACCACACGGATATGCAGTTCTTCAAGCTGCTTCGGCTCCGCTTCCGAAGGCGCGTGCGCCATGATGTCCGACCCCGTTTGCGTCTTGGGGAAGGCGATCACCTCGCGGATATTCGGTTCCTCTGCCAGCACCATCACCAGCCGGTCGATGCCGGACGCGATGCCGCCGTGCGGCGGCGTGCCATACTCGAACGCTTCCAGCATGTGCCCGAACTGCTCGCGCGCGTGCTCCATCGTCTGCCCGATCAGCGGGAAAATCTTCTCCTGAATCGCGCGCTCGTGAATACGGATGCTGCCACCCGCGACCTCGTAGCCGTTGCAGGCGAGGTCATACTGCGAGCCGCGCGCCCTGCCGGGATCGGTATCCAGCAGCGGGATATCTTCCGGCAGCGGCAGCGTGAACATATGCTGCGATGGATCCCAGCGCTGTTCTTCCTCGTTCCAGTAGAACATCGGAAAGTCGATAATCCAGCAGAAGGCGAGCCTGGTCGGATCGGCAAGCTGGAGCCGCTCGGCAATGTTCTGCCGCAGCGCGTCCGTCACCAGCCAGACCACCTCGCGCGCGTCCGACATGAACAGCAGCATATCGCCCGGCTGGGCGTTCACGCGCTCGAACAGCGCCATTTTTTGCTCGACCGTGAAGAACTTGCCGATAGGTCCCTTGACCTCACCGGTCTCCTCGGAGGGCAGCGCCATCCACGCCAGCCCCTTTGCGCCCGCCTGTTTCGCCAGCGTTTCCAGTTCTTCGGTCAGTTTTCGCAGCGCCGTCCCGCTCACGTCTTTCGCCAGTCCCGGCGCGCGCAGCACTCGCACCACCTTGCCCGCCTCGACGTTGCTCACGAATACCGCGAACGCGCTCTTGCCCGCGATGTCGCTCACGTCAATCGCTTCAAGGTCGTAACGCAGGTCGGGCTTGTCGGAACCGTATCTGTCCATCGCGTCGTAATACTTGATGCGCGGGAACGGCGTGAACATCGGCGTCTTGCCCGCCACCTGCCGCGACAGCGACAGCATCAGCCCTTCGATCAATTCCATGATGTCTTCGCGCTGGACGAAGCTCATTTCGAG
>CALMDI010000817.1 GCA_937864975.1 uncultured Chloroflexota bacterium
GGTGCTTGAAGGCGACCGCCTCAAGATCGTCCATCGTCGGCGCGCGGACGACGTAATCTGTTCTCGTGGTCACGTTCGGTTCTCCTGTGAAGGTAAGATATAGACGGCGATCTCGGCAAGCAGCGTCGCCATGAAGCCTTCCGCCGGGCACGCCAGCGCCGTATCCTGAACGCAGTAAACATCCGTCCCGGCGCGAATGAACATGCCGACGCGCCCATAAGCGTTGGTTACAACCTGCACGCCCCAGCGCTCGCCGCGGTTCCAATAGTCGTGGATTGTCTGCGAGACACGAACCGTGCTGTTCAGCCACTCGGCGTAAATCTCGGCAAACGCCGGCGCCGGCGCTCCGGTTGCTTCGGCGCGCAGCAGCGCCCACACGACCGCCTCCAGCACGTCATTCAGTCCGGCAACGGCAAAATCGATCTCGACGTCTTTTAAGCCAACCCCTGGATTGATCGTCCGAAGCTGGTGCTGGAAGAAATCGCGCAGCACTTTGATCGTCTTCAGCCACGCCGCCGCCTGCTGCGCCTGACCCGGCTTCGCCAGCGCGAGCATTGCCTGTCGGATCGCGTTCAGCTCCGCACCCGCCTGATCGATGCGCCCTAAACCGGTGAAGTCCTTGCGCTCGAACAGGGCGATTCCAAAGTCTGGCGGGAGATCATGCGCCTCACGGAAGGCTTTGAGCGGCGCGAATGTCTGAAGCTGACCGTAGATGATTAGTTGCATTGCACGAGTTTGATCCCGGTCGGACGCGGGGTGAACACCCTTCATTTTAGTCGTAAAGTCCCCGCCAATCAGCGGTCAGGTTGACAAGGAACGTCGCAAAATCGGATGGTGTGCTGTTGAATCGGCTCACCGCCGACTTTATTTACCTCGGTTTGCATCTGCGTTATACTGCGAGGTTAAGTGTCCCTCTTCTGAAAAACAGGAGCACCCCCGACAATGCGCGTCTCCGTCTTGCAGGAAAATCTCGCGAAAGGCTTGGGCATCGTGGGACGTGCGGTCGATTCGCGACCGACGCTGCCCGTGCTGGCGAACGTGCTGCTGGCAACCGAGGAATCGCGCCTCAAGCTCTCCGCGACCAATCTGGAGATGAGCATTACCACCTACATCGGCGCCAAGGTTGAAAAAGCGGGCGCGATTACCCTGCCCGCCAAGACGTTTTCCGAATTGGTCAGCAACCTGTCGCCGGAGCGCGTGGATTTAATGCTCGACCCGGCGACGCAGACGGTCAACGTGCGCTGCGGCGCGACCAATTCCAACGTAAAAGGGATTAGCTCGTCTGAATTCCCAATGGTGCCGCAGGGTGGCGAAAGCGCGTTCCGAGTGCCGGGGCGCATTCTCAAGGACATGATTAACCAGACGGTGTTCGCGGCGGCGAAGGAAGACAACCGCCCGATTCTGACCGGTATCTACACGCAGCTTGACGGCGACGTGATGACGATGGAGGCAGCGGATGGCTACCGGCTCGCCGTCCGCACCGCGCGTCTCGACGGGAGTAGTTTTGACAAGCCGCGCGATCTGGTCATTCCGGCACGCTCCCTCGCGGAAGTGGCGCGCATCATCTCCGACGAGGACGAAGAGGTCGGCATTACGCTGCCCGGCGAGCGCGACGTGGTCATCTTCCACATGAAGAATACGGACGTCTCGTCGCAGCTTCTGGAAGGACGCTTTCCCGACTTCGGCGCGATTATCCCAAAAACCTACAGCACCGCGATCACGGTTTACACGACCGACTTGCTGCGCGCCTGCAAGCGCGCCGAGATTTTCGCCCGCGACTCGAACTTCAGCGCGCGCCTGTTCGTCAAGCCCGCGGCGGGTCCCGGTGAACCGGGAGAAATTACTGTCGTCGGCAGGAGCGCCGAGCGCGGCGACAATGAAGGCATGATCGACGCGGCAGTCGAAGGCGAGGCGCTGGAAGCCGCCTTCAATATCCGCTACCTGATCGACGTACTCAACGTCATCCCCGACGAGCGCGTGGTGCTGGAAAGCAACGGAGCGGCGTCGCCGGGCGTCGTGCGCCCGGAAGGTCGTGACGATTTCATCACCGTCATCATGCCGATGTCGATCACCAGATAGTGAAAAGTGAAAAGTAACGAGTAAAAGGTCATCCGACAAATGCAGCGGTTCTGCGGATGACTTCGCGCCCGTTACGGTCTGCTTTTGGCTCGTTACTTTTCACTTTCCCGTTTTATCCCAACCCCGGACTCATATCCCAAACTTATCCCAACCCCCATTTAGCCGAGTCGTCTTGGGATATCCCCATTATTTCCCAAAGTTTTCACAAGACTCTGCGCCCCATTTATGACGATTGATATTGTGAGCCTGTGAATCTGTTCACAATTCGGGCGACTCATGTTGATAACCTGTCGATAACGTGTTCACAAGCGGCAGTCGGCTGTTCAAAGGCTGTTGTGGAGTCGCTTACGGGATGTTTGGAGTCGGTTTCCGAGGCGCGAGTTATCGACAGGTGTCAACAAGTGAGGCAGCTTTTGAACAGGAAGGCTGTCCAGAATGAATCCGAACAGATGAGCGTATAACCCAAGAATTAGGGAAATTGCTTGTGCTTGCATTCGGAGTCTTGGGTTATGCTGTGATAAATCTCTGGGCAGGCGGATTCGCCGCAAGTTATGAACAGTTTCGACAGACTCTACGACCACTACTATTAAAACTTTAATCATAACCTGAGGTCAAATTCCGTATCTTGGAGCCATACAGCAAATCGCTCCTTCCTATAACCGGTGCTACACTAGCAACCTGAAACCATGCTGCAACCCGACAGTTCTGGATTTATCCAAGTGACGTCCGACCACGCGGCGCTCGAACGAAAAGTTCGAATTCTCACCCGCCTCACCGAGATCAGCGCGGTGCTGAACTCCACGCTGAAGCTGAAACCGCTGCTCAGCTACATCATGGATGCCACGGTCGAAATCACCGATTCGGAAGCGGCGTCGGTGCTGCTGTGGGATCACAAAACGGATGAGCTGCGCTTCGCGGCGACGACCACGCCGGGCGAGAAATCGGTGGAGCTGGTCGGCAAGAAAGTGCCGCTGGAAGGCAGCATCGCCGGCACCGTCCTGCGCGAGAATCGCCTGGCGATTGTCGAGAACGTCCGCAACGACCCGCGACATTACAGCAAAGTCGACAAGGAAATCGAGTTCGAGACGCGCTCGATCCTCGCCGTGCCGATGACCTCAAAAAACCGCGTGATCGGCGTGCTGGAAGCGGTGAACAAGCGGGAGCTTCCGTGGACGCAGGACGACTGCAATTACGTGGGAATCCTGGCGGCGCAGGCGGCGGTTGCGATTGAGAGCGCGCAGTTGGTGACGCAGCTTCAGAAGGCGAACGAAGAACTGAACCAGCTCGACAAGCTGAAGAACGATTTTATCGCCATTGCCTCACACGAGCTTCGGACGCCGCTCGGCGTCATTCTGGGGTATGCGAGCTTCCTGCAAGAAACGTCCGATTCGCACGTCAGCGAGCACGCCTCAAAAGTCGTGAACAGCGCGATGCAGCTTCGGCGCATTATCGAAGACCTCACGAACCTGCGCTATCTGCAATCGAACGAAGGCGACCTGCACCGCGACCGCGTCTCCCTCTCCGAACTGCTGCGCGATGTCGAGCATGACATTACGTCACTCGCCGTGGCGAAGAAGCATCACCTGCGTTTCCTGTCGCCGCCCGCGCAGACGCTTGTCTACGCCGACCGCATCCGCATGGGCATGGCGATCACCAACGTCGTCAATAACGCTATCCGGTTCACACCCGATGGGGGCACGATCACCGTCAACTGCGAAGAACGCAACGGACACGTGATCGTCTCAATCACCGACACAGGCGTCGGGTTTACCCGCGATCAGGCGGATCGTATCTTCGAGAAGTTCTATCAGGTCGAAGATCACATGACCCGCA
>CALMDI010000818.1 GCA_937864975.1 uncultured Chloroflexota bacterium
GTTTGTCGCTGGGCGTGCTGGTGGTCGAAGCGCCCGAACTCAGCGGCGCGCTGATTACGGCAAGCGAAGCGGCGGATCAGGGGCGCGACGTGTTCGCGGTGCCGGGAAGCATTTTTAACCCGATGAGCGCGGGCGCGAACCGGCTGATTCAGGACGGCGCGAAGCTCGTCATGCGCGTGAGCGACGTGCTGGACGAGCTTAATCTCGCCCATGAAGACGTCGAGACGCGCGCGACGACGCAGCGCATCGCTCCCACGAACGACATCGAAGCGCGGCTGCTCGGACACCTGGGCAGCGATCCCATTCACGTGGACGATCTGGCGCGGCTTTGCGACTTGCCCATCGCCACCGTGACAAGCACGCTGACGCTAATGGAATTGAAGGGGCTGGCGCGCATGATCGGTCCGATGCAGTACTGTCTTCCGCTTCACGGCTGAAGCAGCGCGCAGGAAAGGCTTCCGAGCAGGCAATGGATCACTACTACGCGATGATTATGGCGGGCGGCGGCGGCACCCGCCTGTGGCCCATGAGCCGCAACGACACGCCAAAGCAGCTTTTGCCGCTGGTCGAAGAACGGTCGATGTTCTGCGTCAGCGTTGAACGGCTTGCGCCTTTGTTTCCGCCGGAGCGTATCTACGTGGTTACGGGTCAGAAGTACGTGGACGCGCTGCGCGGCGAAGCCCCGGACATTCCTGCGGAGAACTTCATCACCGAGCCGTTCGGCAAAAACAGCGGTCCCGCGGCGGCGCTCGGCTTAACCGTTATCCGCCAGCGCGATCCCGACGCGACGGTCGCCATTCTCACCGCCGATCATCACATTGCCTATAAAGAGAAGTTCCGCGATGTGCTGCTGGCGGCGCGCGACCTGGCGCAGGCGGGGTCGGTGGTGACGCTCGGCATCTCGCCCGTGTTTCCATCCACAGCATTCGGCTATATCCGGCGCGGCGAGGTCATCGGAGATTATCGAGGTTACACGGCGTATACGTCGCGGGGCTTCACCGAAAAGCCCAATCACCGGACGGCGCTTCACTTCATTAGCTCAGGCGAATATAGCTGGAATTCCGGCATGTTCATCTGGCGCGCCGACCGGGCGCTGGACGAGTTTGAGCGGCAGCAGCCCGCGATGGCAGCCGAATTCGCGGCGCTCGCGCCGACCGTCGATACAAGTGCGTTTGACGAAAAGCTGACGGAAATGTGGGGTCGGCTCGATAACATTCAACTCGACTTCGCGGTGATGGAAGGCGCGCGCAACGTCGCCGTCATTCCCGTGGACATCGGTTGGAGCGACGTGGGCACGTGGGACTCGCTGTTCGAGGTGCTGGAACTGGACGAATTTGGCAACGGATTTAAGGGACGCGCGCCCGCGCCCATCATGGTCGATACCCGGAACACGCTGGTGTACTCCGACAAGCTGACCGTGACGATTGGCATCGAGGATATCGTCGTCGTGGATACCCCCGACGCCCTGATGATTTGTCACAAGCAGCGCGCGCAGGACGTCAAGGAAGTCGTCAAACAGTTGCGCGAATTGAACAAAGAGGATTATCTGTAGTACAGAGTAGAACGTGTAAAGTGAAACGTCAAAAGTGAAGAGGCGAATCGCTTCATTTTGCTTTTTACTTTCAACTTTTCACGGATGACTCCGCGAGAGCGGCGAAGGGAATGGCATGAGTCGGATTCAGGCGTATTGCGTGAAGTGCAAGACCAAACGAGAGATGACGAAACCGCAGGCGGTGTATACGCAGACGGGCACGCCCGGCACGCGCGGCGAGTGCCCGGTATGCGGGACGACACTGTTCCGCATGGGCGCGACCGACGCGCACGCCTCCCTGCCGAAACCGGAAGTTGTTGCCCGTCCGAAGCGCGCTGCGACAAAAGCAGCGGGCGCGAAGAAGAAATCGACCACCCGCGCGGGCGCAAAGAAAAGCGCGGCGCGGAAGCCAACGAAAGCCGCCGCCAGCAGGAAACGCACAGCAACAAAATCGGCTGCCAGCAAGACGAGTAGCACGCCGCGCTCGAACGGGATGGGGCGCAAGCTGGTGATTGTCGAGTCGCCCGCGAAGGCGCGGAGCGTCGGGCAGTTCCTGGGTCGGGATTACACTGTGCGCGCGTCTAAAGGACACGTGCGCGACCTGCTGGTGTCGCAAATCTCCGTCGATGTCAAACATGATTTTGAGCCGACCTACCGCGTCATGAATGACAAGCGGGACGTCGTGAAAGATTTGAAGTCGGCGGCGAAAGACGCGAGCGAAGTGTTCCTGGCGACCGACCCCGACCGCGAAGGCGAAGCGATTGCCTGGCATCTGCTAGCAGCCGCCGAGATTGACCGCGACAAAATCAAGCGCGTCGTGTTTCACGAGATCACGCGCCCGGCGGTGCAGGAAGCCTTCTCGCATCCGCGAACGATTGACATGGATCTGGTAAACGCGCAGCAGGCGCGGCGTATTCTCGACCGGCTGGTGGGTTACAACATCACCGAACTGCTGTGGGAGAAGGTGCGGAACCGGCTGTCGGCGGGGCGCGTGCAGAGTATCGCGACGCGGCTGATCGTCGACCGGGAACGCGAAATTGAGGCGTTCGTGCCGCGCGAATACTGGACGCTCGACGCCCAGTTGAAGAAACAGAAAGCCACGGGAGCCAACGCGCGCCCGTTCGTCGCCCGCCTGGTCAAGATTAAGCAGAAGGACGTCGAGTTCAACACCCAGAGCGACGTCACACCCCATCTCGACGTTCTCAAGAAGAGCCAGTACGTCGTCGCGGACGTGAAGTGGGGCGAGCGCCAGCGCCGCCCGATGGCGCCTTTCACGACCAGCACGCTTCAGCAGGAGGCGTCGCGGCGGCTCGGCTTCAACGCGCGGCGCACCATGTCGGTCGCGCAGCAGCTTTACGAAGGCATCGACGTGGGCAACGAAGGTTCTGTCGGGCTGATTACGTACATGCGAACCGACAGCCTGAACGTCTCGCCGCAGGCGCAGAGCGAAGCGCGCGAGTTCGTTCAGGGACGCTACGGGAAGGAATACATTCCCGCGCGAGCGCCGCAGTACAAGACAAGCGCGAAAGGCGCTCAGGAAGCGCACGAAGCCATTCGCCCGACAAGCGTGATGCGCGAGCCTGACCGCCTGAAGAAGCTGCTGTCGAATGACCAGTTCAAACTCTATAACCTGATCTGGCAGCGATTTGTTGCCAGCCAGATGGCAAACGCCGTCTACAACACGCTGACAGTAGACATCAACGCGGGGCTGACACGGCAGGACATGCCCTATCACTTCCGTGTCTCTGGCTCGACGATCAAGTTCAAGGGCTTTCTCGCGCTCTACGAAGAAACGCGCGACGAAGACACCGCCGTGGATGAAGACGAGGGGCGCATTCTGCCGGAGATGACGCCGGGCGAACTGCTCGATCTGCTCAAACTCCTGCCGGAACAGCACTTCACGCAGCCGCCGCCGCGCTTCACCGAAGCCAGCCTGGTGCGCCAACTGGAAGAACTCGGAATCGGACGCCCAAGCACCTACGCGCCAACTGTCGCTGTCATTCAGGATCGCGAGTACGTGGCGAAGGAAGACAAACGGCTGATTCCGACGGAAACCGGGACGATTGTGAACGACCTGCTGGTGAAGCACTTCCCGGACATCATGGATTACCAGTTCACGGCGCGCATGGAAGACCAGTTGGACGATATTTCGGAGGGCAGGCGCGAGTGGCGTCCGATGCTTGGCGCCTTCTACGTTCCCTTCGAGAACAATCTCAGGCAGGCGCGGCAAAGCATTCCGAAGCTGATTCAGGACGAAGCGGTCGGGCGCGACTGTCCGACGTGCGGCAAGCCGCTGGTGATCCGGTATGGACGCTTCGGCAAGTTCATCGGCTGCTCGGACTACCCGGAATGCCGTTACACCGAGCCGTGGCTGGAGCGCATGGGCATCGCCTGTCCGGTGTGCGGACCGACGAAAGGCGGCGAGTTGATCGTCCGGCGGTCGAAGCGCGGACGCACGTTCTATGGCTGCCTGCGTTATCCCGACTGCGAGTTCACAAGCTGGAAGCGCCCCCTGCCCCAGCCCTGCCCGCACTGCGGCGGCTTGCTGGTCGAGCAGAGTCGCGACCGGGCGCAGTGTACTGTCTGCGGTAAAAGCGTCCGCATCGACGCCCTGCCGGAACCGGCGGTCGAAACCGCATAGAAATCGTGAAAACCCCTGCCCCAGATTACGGGAACGGGGTTTTTCTTTCGGTTGCGCGTGGCGCGACGGCGCGTATAGTATAAGAAGATCAATACTATGGCGCGCCGGTGTTTGCCCGTCCGCATTATCGTGGCAAACAGGCTTGGCGCTGAGCGAATGAGAGGCAGCTTATGGGCGGAATGAGCGGATCGTTGCAGGGTCTCAGTGGCGTTCTTGGACCGGCACTTCCCAGTCGCAAAACCTTAATCACCCTGGTCGTCGGCTTTCTGCTCGGTCTGGTGTGGGCATACGTCATTTCGCCGACCATCTATTACGGCGACGAGATCGCGATGCCGGGCGGCGGCGACCCCGACAACCGGCG
>CALMDI010000819.1 GCA_937864975.1 uncultured Chloroflexota bacterium
CCGTTCCCAGGGCGGCAACCAGCGTAATTGGAACCGACATGACAAGCGCGCAGGGCGCCGCGGCGACGATAAACACGACGGCGCGCGTCAGCCAGGTGTCCCAGGTTCCGCCGAACGCGAGGGGCGGAACGACCGCAATGCAAACGCCCGCCAGCAGCACCAACGGGCTGTACCGCGCGCCAAACCGCTCGATGAACCGCTGGCTCCTGCCCTTCTTTTCCTGGGCTTCTTCGACCATATGAATGATGCGCGCGATGGTATTGTCGGCAAAGGTCTTGGTGGCGCTCACTTCAAGCGCCCCTTCCCCATTGATCGTCCCGGCAAAGACCGGGTCATTTGAATGCTTTTCGACGGGGATGCTTTCGCCGGTGACGGGCGCCTGATTGACGCTCGATGCCCCGCTCACGATAGTACCGTCGGTGGCAATCGACTGCCCCGGCTTCACGATAAATATGTCGCCGACCACCAGGTCTTCAACGGGGATCTCGATCTCACGTCCTTCGCGGCGAACGAGCGCGACTTTGGGAGCCAAGTCCATGAGGGCGCGAATCGCCGAGCGTGTTTTTTCCTCGGTGTAGCCTTCGGTCGCCTCGGAGATGGAATAGAGAAACGCGAGCATCGCCCCTTCCCCAGGCTCGCCAAGCAAGGTGGCGGCAATCGCGGCGACGCTCATCAACATCTCAATGCCGATTTCGCGCTCGAATATCAATTCTTCCAGCGCTTCGCGACCGAAATAGTAACCGCCGGTGATCATCGCCATGACGTAAATCGCCGTCGAAACGCCAGGGGACACGCCGGCTTGCCCGACAAGCCAGCCAACCGCGAGGAGAGCGCCCGATGCAGCAGCCGTGACGACCTTTGGATTCCTCCAGGGCTTGGGCTGCTCAGGCATCGCGCGACCGGTCTGTGGCGGAAACCCAAGCTCAGCCAGAGTCGTTCGTAACGTTTCGGCAGAGGTCAGGGCATCGTCGTAGGTCAGCGCCACCTTCGCGGCTTTCGGATAGACTTTCAGTTCCAGGAGACCCGCGGTGTCGGCTAACCCGCGTTCGATGGCGGCTGCGTCGTGTTCGCAGTCCAGATTGCCGACATAGACCGTCAGTGCTTCACGCTGTGTCATGGTTGGTTTCTCCGAGTTCAGGCAGGCGTCCTGGCAACCGCGCATCGCGGCTTGCCGTCATGGTTTAAGCGTCCGTCGAGGACGCAACGGGTCACAGGAACCGCCGCGCAAAAAAGTACATGCCCCACACGTCTCGCCCGTTGAGGCATTATTCTGTCTGAGCGTCGCCCGGCACGCGGTAGCGCGTGCATTCGTAGACTCCAAGGGCAATGTCCGCGAGCAGCCCTTCCGCCAGCGTGATCAGTTCCGCCACACGATCATCGCTTAAGCGATAGGTGACAAAACGTCCCTGCTGTTCTGCCGCGACCAAGCCGCACTCGCGCAAACATGACAGGTGGTTGGAGACGTTGGGCTGCGACAGCCCCGTCAATCCGACAATGGCTCCAACCGTAAGTGGTTCCTGGCACAGTGCAGAGAGAATAGCCAGGCGCGAGGGGTCACCAAAGCCGCGAAACAGTTTTGCCTCAATCGCTAATCTGGTCGTATCCGCCGCGAGAAGCATTTGACCTGTCCGATCATCATATCAGCATATGCTGATATGATGACATGGCAGGCGACTTTTGTCAACGCTAAGCGGCAGCGAAGGTGGCGAATAGAGAGGGCACAGAGTCGTCAGCTGACCGGCTCGCTCGCACCCTCTGAGGTGACGGTCGTCGGACGCACGCGGTGCCCTCGACTGCTGGCTCTTGCACCCCTGGTTCAGCCGCGCCCGCTCGTTAACTCTGCGCCATCAGCACAAAGCACAGCAACACCCCAACGGCGGCGCTCTGGAGCAAACTGATCGGGGAAATGGGTGGTATCGGATGCCGCTCGCCGAGCAAGGCAGCGATACGCGCCCTATTGGCGCTCATGCCTGCGGCTGCAATGCCGATTTCCCGATCCATCGAAGCAGGCGAACTGCTCAAGAGACGATGCAGAGCGCCAGCCAGCGCATTTTTGCCCACCTGTTCAACGGCGTAGGCATCGGCAGCGAGTTCGCGGGCCGTCTTCAAATGGGCGCTGCACTCGCCGACTACCGGCAGAAAAAAGAGGGTTTTTGAGATCGCGTCCAGAAACATGATGAGCAGGGGGTCGCGATGACGCCGGTGATACTCCTCGTGAAACAGCGCCGCTTGCAGTTGTGCCGAGGGCAGCAGGTCGATAAGCCCCGTGCTGAAACAGATTTTTGGACGCAGGAAACCGATGCAAAACACGAGCGGGTGGCGTGTGTCGAGGATAACCACGCTTCGGTAATCAATACCGGTCTCGTCGATCACCGCCTGTACTGTGTGAGGCAAGTCCACCGCCGAGCCGGCGAGGCGCTGCGCGTACCGATGCGTGCGCCAGACGTTAAGCAGGAGGAGTCCCCCCAGCCTCAGGGCAAAAACAGCCGCGACGATCCGCAGCATGAGGGATTGAGGTGACACACATCCGTTGCCTGGCATGGTACATTGAACGCTCAGGTTCACACAGAAAAGCAATAGAGCCAACAGCGCGGCGAGCAAGCTGAACATCACCTTAGACCGGATCATCGGCGACCTCGTCTTCCTCTGTGAGCCGCGCCAGTTTTGCGAGCTGCTCTGGATCGATCTCGTCCAGCTCTTTCACGAACTGAGCCACAGCGACCTCGCCAAAATCTCGCAGCAAGGCTCGGACGACTTCCCCAACCGCGGCGGCTTGCGCCGCGTCGCGTCCATAAACGGCGGTGTAAACGTAGGCGCGCCCCGCTTTTGACGCGGACAACCACCCCTTCTCCGTCAAGCGCCTCAGGATCGTCATCACAGTCGTGTAGGCAAGATTTCGATTGCTGCGCTGCAAGGCAGCGACAACCTCCGCGACGCGCGACTGCCCCTGCTGCCAAATAACCTCCATCACGGCAAGCTCAAGCTCCCCAAGAAACTTCTTGAGTCCGGTTTCGGTAAGATCATGGCTTTTGAACCGCAGCTTTATCGGCATGATTCAGGGCTTTCGCTATTTACTACTTCATTGTAGTATATGCGTGACTGCCTGCCAAGATTGGGCGCAAAGTGGACTCCCGCGCGGGACAGGCTTCCGTCGCCTGGCGTGGGAGTAGAGGGCAAAGAAATC
>CALMDI010000820.1 GCA_937864975.1 uncultured Chloroflexota bacterium
AAGCTCGACCGGAGCCGCCAGCTCGCGGTCGAAGCGCACGACCCACCACGGATTCTCGACCGTAATTCCCGCATCGTCTTCTCTGGCAAACAGCCGGTTGGACGGCTGCGCGCTCGCCGCTTCAAACCGAATTTCGTACCGGCGCGACGACAGCGGCGGCAAGTCGGCAATGAAGCCCACAAACGGCTGCCACTTCCCCGCGGCGAGGACGGGCGACCCACCGCTGGTCTGGTAGACGACGGGCTCCCCCGCGTCGTCGTAGAGGTTGAATTCCTTGCGCTGCTGCGGTGGCGCGTAATCGCTCAGGAAATTGCAACCGATGGGCGCCTGCATGGGGATCGGGTGCGGATTGTAGACATAAAGCGGAATCGTATGTTCTTTGGCGGGCACGTTCGGAACCAGCGCGTGCTGCGAGCGCACGACGATTCGCCGGGCGACGTGGTGGGCATAGCCATAGATGTCGTTCACGCCGGGAATTGCGTCCTCGACCAGCGACCCGCATAAAACGTCGTGGAATGTGTTGAACATCAATCGCTTCCAGGCGTCCCGCAGCGCTTCGTGGGGATAAGCCCAGCCCAGCCGCCACCAGGCAATCGCTGCCCAGCGCTCCGCCGAGGCAAGCAGCGCTTCCCCTTCGCGCATCTGCCGTTTGATGGGTGCGACCGACGTGTAGCAGCCTGCGAGCGTCCGCTGTAGCTCCCCCCTGTGGGTCGGCAGATCGCCGTGGGTCTGCGTCATCATGCGTTTCAGATACGCTTCCGGCGTGCTGTGGCGCACTTCGACGTCCGCGCCCGCCATGTGCTCGATGATTTGACGGAACTCCGTTAGATCGTGTCGGGTCGCGCCGCCGCCGTGGTCGCCCATGCCCCACGGCACAAATACGTCGCGTCCCGTCTCCCGCGCAATCTCGATGCCCCGTCGTGCCTGCTCCTGCGCGAGTCCAGGACGAAAGGTGCAATACCAGAAATCGTGCGGGCGCAGCCCGACGACTTCGGAGCCGTCGATGCCCTGCCAGCAGTACGGTACGCCCGGCAAGTCCATCTGCCGCTCGACCGGGCGGAAATGGATGTACATCTCGAAGCCGCTCTGAGCGAGGATTTGAGGCAAGGTTCCCGGATGCCCGAAGGTGTCGAAGTTATAGGCGACCACGGGGCGCACCCCGAACTTCTCGTCAAAATAGCGCCGCCCTTCGAGAATCAGTCTTACCAGCGTTTCCCCGCCCGGCAAGTTACAGTCCGGTTGCAGGTACCAGCCGCCCGTAATGTTCCAGCGTCCGCCGATCACAAGCTGCCGGATGCGCTCAAACAGCGGCGGGGAATAGTCTTCGACCCACTCATAGAGCAGGCTTTCGTTGTGGTTGAAGATGAATTCCGGGAATTCGTCCAGAAGGTCGGCGGCGGTGTGGAAGGTCGATAAGGCTTCGCGCGCGCCTTCTTCCCACGCCCACATCCAGACCGGATCAATATGCGCCTGACAAATCAGATGAACAATCGGGCGGTCTGCCGAAGCTGCCATTTTACAATCTCATGTATACGCCGACGAAGCAATGGAATGGTAGCACCGGTATGGTCTGACCGCCCACCTTCTCCCGTGCTGTTCACGTCGCTATGTGAACGTCAATGCCTGACGAGCGTACCTGTTCCAGCGTGTCAGGGGGCGCTTCGGCATCCGTGACCCGCGTGTGAATGGCGTCGAGCGGCAGCACGCGCGACAGGGAGCGCTTCCCAAACTTGCTGCTGTCGATGAGCAGGATAACGCGCTCCGCGCTGGCAGCCATTGCGGATTTGACCTGGTTTTCCATCGGGTTGGGATCGGTAATCCCCTCTGGCAATTTGAAGCCCGTCGCGCCCAAAAACAGCGTTCGGACGCGGAGATGCTCAAAAAACTGCACCGCTTCCGGTCCCACGAAGGTCCATGAAATTTCGCGGAGGATGCCGCCGCAGCAAATCGCCATGATTCCCGGAACCAGCGGCGCGACCTCGTTAATCGTTCCCAGCCCATTCGTGACCAGCGTGAGATTCTGCTGATCCAGATACTTCACCATCGCGGTCGCCGTCGTCCCGGGTTCCAGAATAATGATGTCGTTGTTCTGAACAAAATGCCGCGCGGCGTAGCGCGCGATCAACTCTTTCTTCGCGCGGTTGTTGGTGCGCTTCGTCGCGTAGTACGGCTCGACGGTCGAACCGTTTTCCGATTTGACCGCCCCACCCCGAACGCGCTTCAGCTTTCCTTCCACTTCTAACGCATGTAAATCGCGCCAGATGGTCATGCTGGAAACGCCAGGACCCGACGCCAGGTCTTCTGCGTTGACCATGCCATTTTCCTCGACCATCGTCGCAATTTGCTGGCGTTGTTGTGCCGTCAGCACACGTCCCCGTTACGCATTCTGGTGTTGCTGATAGAATCAATGTCGCTCGCCGGTCATCTATCGGTTAATCTTATCATCACTTCGTCGGGTTCACTCGACAACCGGCTTCAGTTCCAGTCGGGAGTAGAGCATTGCGAGGTGAATACCATTGGGTGACGCCGCAAAACAGGCGACCGGCTCAGTCGCCCCTACAACCTCGTGTCCTCAGGCTTCCCTGTTCCCCCAGCCGTATCTGTTGACTTAGGATGAGGTGTGCTGTAATTTGATACGAAGTCGGTGCTTTTTAACACT
>CALMDI010000821.1 GCA_937864975.1 uncultured Chloroflexota bacterium
TAACTCAACCTTACTGGATGTTCGCTTGCTTTCCAACTCATTCCTCTCGCTCATCTGTTCAGTGTCCGGTCGCTAGATCGACATTCATTACCCTTGTTTTGCCAACAGTAGTGCCTCATCGTCCGTAGAACTTAAAGCTCCACAGGCTCGTCCGTACCATGCTCGACGAATGCAGCCAGCTTTCGTAGAGATTGCCGTGAGCCTGTTTCGTTGTCTTCGAGGCGTATCCCCTTCGGGATGTCCTCGCAGAGGACGGTAACTTGGGTTCCCCCGTCAACATCCGCCAAGCTCCAAGTCATCCACATCTCGCCTGCGAACTCTGGCTGCTCGGATTCGAACTCAAAGACCTGGACAATCTTCTCGTCGTGGCGCAATTCGATGAACTTCCCTTGGAATGTGTCTGTGTCTTCGGATGTCTTGCCACGTGGTGAATCCTGACGATCCAGGTAGGTAAGCGACATTCGGAGCTTGCCGCCCTCGCGCGGCTCGAAGGTATGCACATGACCTTTCATGCCGTCGGGTGCAAGCCACGAAGCTACTGCGTCCGGCTCAAGGAATGCCCGATAGACAACCTCGCGTGGCGCTTTGATAATCTGTGAAACTCGCGTGCTCCTACCTTTGCTAGAGGGCTGTGTCATGCTTGCCGACCTCCTTCTGTGAACACCGGAAACGCTCCGCTGATCACCACTGATTACCCCTTCAGCCCGCTGCTTGCGATACCCTCGGTGAACTGGCGCTGCGTGAAGAAGTAGAGGATGAGGATGGGCACGATCATGATGACCGACGCTGCCAACTGAAGATGGAAGTCGCCCGGCGCGTCGGCGCTAACAAACTTCGTCAAGCCTACCGCTACCGGACGCCACTCGTCGGTCTGTGTGACGAGCAGGGGCCACAGCAGCGAGTTCCACGCGCCGATGAACGCGAACGTGATCGTCGTCATGATCGGCGCGCGCGACAGCGGCACGACCACCGACAGCAGAAAGCGCAGGTGCCCCGCGCCGTCGATGCGCGCGGCGTCCCACAGGTCGTCGGGAATTTGCGCGAAGAACTGGCGCAGCAGGAAGATGGTGAACGCCGACGCCATAAACGGAATTGTCAGCGCGGGCCAGTTATTCAGCCAGCCAAAGCCGAGCAGGTTCTCGCTCAAGCGCCCAAGCCAGATCACCGTCAGGTAATTCGGGATGAACTTGGCGACTTCGGGGATCATCAGCGTCGACAGCATCGCCGCGAACAACACGCCCTTGCCGTAAAACTTCATGCGCGCGAAGGCGTATGCCGCCGGAATGCAAAACAGAAGCTGCCCCGCAATCGTGATCGCCGTGATTCGAACGCTGTTCCACATGAACTGGGCGAAATTTGCCTGCTCCCACGCCAGCGCGTAATTCTCAAACAGCGGGCGCGAGGGCAGCAGCCGCCCAAAGTTGATCTCGCTGAGCGTCATCAGCGAGCTGCTCAGCATCCACAGGAACGGCGCGACCGCCTGAAAGACACCGATAAACAGGACGGTATAGCCGATGATCCTCAGCCACGGAACCGGCGCGCGCGGCGGCTGCGTCGTCGCTGCCCTGGCGCCCGGCGCGCCGGCGTCGATGGATTGCGCGCGCTCAGCCATAAAACACACTGCGCTCCGCGACCCGGTTCTGGAAGAAGGTGAGTCCCAGGATGACGACGAACAGAACAAACGCCATTGCCGAGCCGTAGCCCATGTTCGGGTCGCCGGAGCGCACCGTCTCGAAAATGTAGACGCTCACGGTATCGACCGATTGAGTCGATCCCGGCGTTCGCATGATCCAGATTTGCGTGAACGCCTGAAACGCGCCGATGATCGCGATGAGCGATAGAAAAAACGTTGTGGGTGAGAGCAGCGGCAGCGTGATGCGGCGGAAAATCTGCCAGCCCGACGCGCCGTCGATGCGCGCTGCTTCGTAAAGCTCGCCGGGAATGTTGACCAGCCCGGCGAGGAAAATCACCGTGTCATAGCCGATGTACGTCCACTTCGTATACAGCATGATGACAACCAGCGCGAGGCTCGGTCCGGCGAGAACGTCGGGCACGCCCGATCCGAAGATCAGTTGAAAGATGCCGCGCTGTTCGAGAAGCCACGTCTGCGGCGGCAGCCCCAGCGAGGTCATGAGTGCGTTGGCGGGCGAGTTGGGTCGGTGGGCGAACAGGATGCGAAAGACCACCGACGTGGCGACGAACGGCGTGATGTACGGCAAAAAGTAGACGATGCGGAAAAAGGTCTTGCCGCGAATGTTCTGAAACAGCAGATATGCCAGCCCAAGCCCGATGGCAAGCTGGAACGGCACGGTGCCCAGCACGAACATCACGGTGACGCTGACGCCCTGAAGCAGATTTTCGTCGGCATCTGCCAGCGCCTGCGGAAGCTCCGCGATCAGAAGGTAGCCGCCGACCAGCAGGGCGATGACCGCGAGGGATTGAAGGACGAACCGGCGGTCGCTGGTCTGCTTCACCGTCCGGTTCCAGAGCCAGTAGGCGAACGCCAGCAGCCCCACCCCCGCGCTAATGAGAATGATCTGAACCCACAGCGGAGGCGCGCTGCCCGGCTCGACCGCCTCGACGGCGGCGCGGACGCTGTTGAAGACGAGTTCCAGCGCCAGCCACGCCAGCGCGATCAGGAACGTCGCCATCGCGGCGC
>CALMDI010000822.1 GCA_937864975.1 uncultured Chloroflexota bacterium
ACGCCGACGCGATTGCATTCTACAGCCCGGACGCGCTCGTGGGCTGTAGCGATGCGAGCTGTCTCCGTCTTTTCGAGACTTTGGATTCCATTGACACGCTCGAACGTCCGCTGCGGGTGCTGGTGTTCAATGACCTCGTGGCGATGGACGACGAGGCAGATCTCCCCGCCGATATTGTCGCGCCGCCATCGATACGCGCGGTACGCTACCAGCTTCAGACCAGCCTGCGCCTGCGCGCTGACGCGCTCACCTTTGTCGCGCGCAACCAGGCGCTTGCGGAACAGGTCGAGCAGCAGCGCCTTGAACTCATCAAGCGGCAGCGCCAGGCGGAAGAAATCAACCTGATTAAAGAGACGATTGTTCGCAACGTTTCGCACGAGCTTCGCACGCCGATTCTGCATCTCAAATCTGCCGTGGCGATGATGGTCGAAGAAAAAACCGACAATATGGTGGCGCACTACGCGACCGAAGCCACGGCGCGCGTCGAAGCAGTCGTGCAGAATATCGGGCAGCTTGCGTCCAGCCTCGACATCGAGCCGGGTCCGGTGCTCGTGCGCGAAGCGATTGACCACGCGCTTCGGAATTTACGACGGAGCTGGCTCCACAAGGATAATATCAACCGCGTGGCGGTTCACCTGCCGGAACGTGTCCCGCCGGTGCTGGCGGACAAAAAGGGACTGGTCACCGTCTTGCAGCTTTTAATCGATAACGCGCTAAAATTTAGCGAAAAGACGGTCGACGTGCACGCCTTCAAGGAAGATAGTGACGTCGTCGTCATCGTGCGCGACTACGGCATCGGCATTGACGAGGACGAGCTTGGCAAGATTTTCGACAGCTTTTATCAGGTGGACGGCTCCTCCACCCGTCACCATGATGGCACCGGTGTCGGGCTTGCCATCGTGCGCCTCATCCTCGAAAAGCACCACATCGCCATCGCGGTCACCAGCCGCAAGGGCGAAGGCAGCGCGTTTACCTTCCGGCTTACGCCGATTGACCTTCAGAGCCATCTCCGCGGCAAATACTCCAATTAGCCTCTCGTTCTATTTGTGCATCTTGTCACAAGTTGACGTATTTTCGTTGACACACGCCTTGGCTTTGTGTAAAATGAATTCAGAAAATTTAGATTGTTCTGAACGTAACAATCGACCTGCTCTGCTGTTCCTGCGAGGGTGAGAAGCGAACCTCATGACCCGTTCGGACACACTTCAGAATGTGAACCGGATTGCCCTTTCGACCGCCGATGTTTCGTCGTCGCTGCGCCACGCCTTGCAGTTGGTGGAAGCCACCATGCGCGCCGCCGTCGACAGCGATGTGACGACCCTGCGCGACGCCAGCCATCACATTCTGGAAGCGGGTGGCAAGCGCATCCGCCCTCGCCTTGTGCTGCTGAGCTATGCCGCCGTCGGTGGCGCTGACATGCGGGAAGCCGCCAACGTTGCCGCCGCGATTGAGCTGATGCACACGGCGAGCGTTGTCCACGACGACATCAACGACCACGGCATCGTGCGCCGCGGGCGTCCCTCGGTGAACGCCATCTGGGGGCGCACGTTTGCTCTGCTCACGGGCGACTACCTGTTTACGAAAGTCTACGAACTCATGGCGCCCTACGGCGATCTGAACATCGCGCTGGCAGAGGCAGCGGTGGCGCTGGTCGAAGGCGAGACGCTTCAGGCGAGCGCGGTCAAGGAAAATCGGTTCACGCGCGAGGTCTACCTGGACATCATCGGGCGCAAGACGGCGGCGCTCTTCCGGGCGTCGGGCAGCATGGGCGCGCTGCTGGCGGGCGCGGATCGCGAAACCTCGGAAACGCTGGGCGCGTTCGGTTATAACATTGGACTCGCCTTCCAGATCGTAGACGACATTCTCGACCTCACTTCCGACACGGATAAGATCGGCAAGACCGCTGGGATTGACCTCGCGCAGGGCAAGGGATACGCGGCAGTCGAGCGGGACGGCGATCTTATCTCGGCGGCTGTAGGCAACAACAGCGCCGATCCAATGGCGAAGATCAAGGCGAAGGTGATGCAGGGCAACTATGTCAACGAAGGGCGCGAGCAGGCGCAGATGCTCATGCACGCCGCCATCGCTCACCTCGACATCCTGCCCGACTCCGACGCCCGCGACGAGTTGATCGCACTGGCGCGCAGCGTCGTGGAGCGCGAATTCTAGGGCTTCGTGTACGTGATATCTGTAGAAGGCGACCCGCGCGGGTCGCCTTTTTGTTTGGCGTGAACCCTCTGGCACGCTCATCGCTCAAATCTTCTCATTTACGCGCGGACTTGTTGTTTCCCCTTCGCTGGCATCGGTCGCTATAATCCAGCGTCATGCTGTCGGCACGCTTGAACGGAGGCTCGTCGTGATTAAAGTGGTCGACGTCGAAACCATGCGCCGCATCGAAGCCAGCGCGGACGCAGCGGGCATTTCCTACGACACGATGATGCAGCACGCCGGGCGCGCAGTCGCCATGCGCGTGCTGAACGCGATCAACGCGCGCAACCTGTTCAACGAGGCGCGCGTGACCGTGCTGGTAGGTCCGGGCAACAACGGCGGTGATGGTCTGGTCGCGGCGCGGATCATCGCGCAGGAAAGCGACGCCGTGGTGCGCTGCTACCTGCTAAAACGACGCGACGAAAATGACCCCAACCTCAAAGGCGCGCGCGAGATGGGGTTGTTTATCGCCAACGCCGAGGACGATCAGCGCTATCGCGTTCTCTACAACATGGTCGCCAGCGCCCACATTTTGATCGACGCGCTGTTCGGCATCGGCGTTCACCTGCCCCTCAGTGGCGACGCGGGAAAGGTGCTTCGGCAGGTCGAGCAGGCATTGAGTGAAGCGCCCGACATCGCGCTGGAAAGCGTGATGGTCACGCCCGCCTCGCCGGAACCCGCCGTGGAAATCGCCCCGCCCTATATCATCGCCGTCGATACGCCAAGCGGGCTGGACACCGACACCGGCGCGTTGGATAAGCACGCCCTCCACGCCGACGAGACGGTCACGTTTATCGCCGCCAAGCCGGGGTTGTTCCTGTTTCCCGGCGCGGAAGCGGTCGGCAAGCTGAGCATCGCGCGGATTGGCATTCCCGACGACACCGAAGGGCTAATGTCCGAAAAACGGTTCGTGGTGGATGCCGAGACGGTGCGCGAGCGCCTCCCCAAGCGCTCGCCGGGCAGTCACAAGGGCACGTTTGGCAAAGTGCTCGTGGTCGGTGGCTCGGTGAATTACACAGGCGCGCCGGGGTTGTGCGCCGAAGCCAGCTATCGCGTTGGCGCCGGGCTGGTGACAGTGGGTGCCCCCCCCGCGGTGATCCCGGTTCTGGGGGCGCACCTGCTCGAAGCAACCTGGGTCATCCTACCGCACGACATGGGGGTCATTTCTGCCGGAGCCGCCCCGGTCATCCGCGAGGAAGCGGCGAAAGTCAATGCGTTGTTGATCGGTCCGGGGCTTGGACGGGAGGACACGACGCGCGAGATGCTGGAACGGCTGCTGGATACCAGCGGCGAAAAACGCGCCCGACGCGCTATCGGGTTTGGCGGGCGCGCCGAAGAAACGGCTGCCGAGGCGCAGTCGCCTGCCCTGCCCC
>CALMDI010000823.1 GCA_937864975.1 uncultured Chloroflexota bacterium
GGGGTCGGCGCTGTGCGCCGACTGCAGTTCCCGCGTTTGGCGGGAACCCCACGCAAGGGATTTAGGGTGGGGGAGCATACCCCGCTAAATCACAATTTTTGTGTGCCGCTGTAAATGGCAGTCTAAGTTAATTGCCAGCGGAATCCCGGCGATGTGCGTCGGGTAATACTCCACCCGAACGTCCGACGCGGTGTACACCCCGCCCCAGCCCTGCGGACCAATCCCCGTCGCGTTGATCCGGTCGAGTAATTCTACCTCAAACGCGGCATAACGGGAATCGGCGTTGCGCTCCCCATGATCGCGCATCAGCGCCTTTTTTGCCAGCAGCGCTGCCATTTCCAGCGTGCCCCCTATGCCAACGCCGACGACGACGGGAGGACAGGCATTCGGTCCCGCATCTTCCACGCAGCGCACGACCTCACGCTTCACGCCTTCGATGCCATCGGCGGGTGTGAGCACCATCGCGCGGCTCATATTTTCCGCGCCGAAGCCCTTCGCCGCGACGATCACCTCCACCTGCTCCCCCGGCACCAGTTGAACGTGAATGACGGCGGGCGTGTTGTCTTTCGTGTTCTTGCGCTCGAACAGCGGCTCGCCCACGACCGACTTCCGCAGGTAGCCTTCCTGATACCCCAACCGGACGCCCTCGTTGATCGCTTCGCGCATGTCGCCGCCCGTCAGGTGAACGTCCTGCCCCAGCGTCAGGAAAATGACGACCATCCCGGTATCCTGACACATCGGGATCGACTGAGTCGAGGCGATCTGCCGATTCTCGACAATGTCCCGCATCGCCATGCGCCCGGCAGGCGACGGCTCGCCGACGAGAATTTCGTTCAGGCGAATCATCATCGGTTCCGGCGTGTGGAAGTTGATCGTCTGCACCGCCTCACGGACGCGATCGGTCAGCAGGCGCACGTCAATCGTTCGCATTCGCCGCCTCTTCCCGGCGAAACGCCGCCTTGCCGCTTTCATACAGGTCGCCGCCGAAACAGTCGTTGGCGACGACGGCGGGAAAATCCTCGACTCGCAGCCGATAAATGGCTTCCGTGCCGAGGTCGGGATAAGCGATCAGCTCAACGTCCTTGATGCGCCGCGCGATCAGCGCCGCCGCGCCCCCCACGGTCACAAAATACACCGCGCCCGACTCTTCCAGCGCCTGCCTCACCGCCGCGCTTCGGCTGCCCTTCCCGATCATTCCTTTCAAGCCGTGGCGCAGCAGCGTCGGCGTAAAGCTGTCCATGCGTGTGGACGTAGTTGGACCCGCCGAGCCGATGATCTCGCCCGGACGCGCGGGGGATGGACCCACGTAATAAATGACCTGTCCTTCCAGCGGAATCGGCAGCGGTTCGCCGCGCTCTAGCGTGTCGACCATACGCCTGTGCGCCGCGTCGCGCGCCGTGTAGACGATGCCCGAAAGCAAAACGCGGTCGCCCACGCGCAGGGAGCGGGCTGTCGCATCGTCCAGCGGCAGCGAAACGCGATGTTCGTCCGGTGGGGTGCTCATCGCGGCTATAGCATCAACGTCCCGCCGTTGACGTCGACAGTGCTGCCGGTCATCCACGACGCTTCCTGAGAGGCAAGAAAGGTAATCACGGCGGCGATTTCGCCCGCGTCGGCAAGCCGCTTGAGCGGACCCGCCTCGATCTGCACCTTGAGCTTATCCTCCGGCATCTGCATCAGCCGCGTATTGACCGCGCCGGGCGCGACCGCGTTGACGAGAATGTTCCACGGTGCGTAATGCCGCGCGAACGACTTGGTCATCGCCAGAATGGCGGCTTTTGTACCGCCGTAGACGGTGGCGTTGAACACCCCGCCGATTCTGCCGCCGGTGGAGCTTAGATTAACAATCCGCCCCCACTGCTGCGGCTTCATCGCCTCTGCCGCCGCGCGCGACAGAAAAAACACCGACTTCACGTTGATATTAATGAGGCGGTCAAACCACTCCTCGGTCATCTCCTCCATCGGGATGCGCGGGCAGATGGCAGCGTTGTTCACCAGCACGTCGAGCCGTCCGTATTTTGCAATCACGTCTTTCACCAGCTGCTCGCCGTCGGCGGGTTTGGCCACGTCGCAGCGAAAGGCGTCTGCCTGCCCGCCGCTCTCACGAATGAACGTCGCCACGCCCTGCGCCACGTCCAGGTCGATATCGACCACGGCGACGCACGCGCCTTCCTGCCCCATGCGCCGCGCCGTCGCCTCACCGATTCCGCGCGCCGCGCCGGTCACAATCGCAACCCGATCCTGAAGCAACATACGGCTGTCCTTCAACACCGTCCGGCGGCTTGCACGGACCAATCCTGAGTGTCATGCACGGCGGGTAGTCACAAACGTGCGGAACCCCACCAGTTGCATATATAATGAGAAGTATTATATATAATAGGTTTCGGGCAGCGGCTTTGTCAAGTTCTCGCCTGCGGGTGCCCTACGCCGGTTCATGAACAGGCGGCTCGGATGAACAGTAAAAGTGTCGCGCAGAAAACAAAAAAGGAATTGATGGTCGAAATCCTGCGCGACGCGATTCTGTCCGGCGAGTTACAGCCGGGCGAGCGTCTGCTTCAGGAAGAACTGGCGGAGCGCTTCAACGTCAGCCCAACCCCGGTGCGCGAAGCCATTCAGCAGCTTGTTGCCGAAGGGGTGCTGCACCACAGCCCCTATCGCGGCGTGCAGGTTGCCGAAGTTCAATTCGAGGACGTGCAGGAGGTCTATCTGGTGCGCGGCGTCCTCGAACGGCTGGCAACGCGGCTCGCGGTGCCGAACCTTCGCATCGCGACGATTCAGCGCCTGCACCGTCTTCAGACTGAAATCGGGACGCACACCGACGCGCCGCAAAGCCCGCTCGTCAAGCTCAACAACGAGTTCCACCGCCTCATTTATGACGCCGCCGAAGCGCCGCTCCTGAATCAGTTGATTAAGACGCTCTGGCTCAAAACACCCTGGGACGCTCTATTCGTGCTGCCGCACCGCGCGCCCGTCATGGTC
>CALMDI010000824.1 GCA_937864975.1 uncultured Chloroflexota bacterium
CCGGCTGATGGCGGGCGCGGAGAACTCGGTGGGGCATCAGTTGATGGACGTGGCGACGCGCAGCGCCGGGCGGTTGTCGCGCATTGTCTAAAATTTGCTCGATCTGGAACGGTTCGAGGCGGGCAGCCGTGACCTGGATCGTCGCGCGATGGATGTCGGGCAAATCCTGAGCGACGCCCGCGCGATGTTGATGATCCTCGCCGACGAAGCGGGTCAGGAACTCCACGTCGATCTTGACGACCGCCTGCCGCCGCTGCTGGTCGATTCGGATATCATTTTGCGCGTCATCACCAATCTGGTCGACAATGCTGTGAAATACACCCCCGAAGGCGGGCGGATTGTGCTGAGCGCGAGGACGGTGACCGAAGGCGTTCTGGTCAGCGTTCGCGATAACGGACCCGGCATCCCGCCCGATCTTCAGGAGCAGATCTTCGACAAGTACGTGCGCCTCAAAACCAACCAGCCCGTGAGCGGCGCCGGGCTTGGGCTGGCGTTCTGCCGTCTCGCCGTCGAAGCGCACGGCGGGCGCATCTGGGTGGAGAGCGACGGCGTCGAAGGGACGTGCTTCAGCTTCATCCTGCCGGTGCAAACGCAGGCGGCGCACCTTTCGGTGTGATGCGCCTCGTCGCCGCGCCGAGCCAGCGAACCAACCTTTTTCGCCGCGATTTTTGGTTTGGAACCCTCGACAGCCGCCCGCTCGGCGTTTTCCGCATCGCCTTCGCCGCGCTCCTGCTCAAGGATGCGCTCTATCGTCTTCCACTTGCCTACGACTTTTACAGCGACAGCGGCGTGGTGCCGCGCGCTGCCCTGCTGGAATTAGCGCGAGCCGACCGCTTTTCGCTCATGGATGCCATGCCCCATGCGTGGATGGCAGCGCTGTTCTTCATCCTGTGGGCGGTCGTCGCCGCGCTGCTGCTGGTCGGCTGCCGAACGCGGCTGATGACGGTGCTCAGCTTCATCATCCTGATGTCCGTCCATGACCGGAACGTCTATGTGCTGACCGGCGCGGACACGATGATGCGGGTCATGAGCTTCTGGATGCTGTTCGTGCCGCTCGGTCAGTATTATTCAGTTGATGCGTGGCTGGCGCGGCGCAGGGGAAAGCCGCTGCCGACGACCGTTGACGCCTTTCCGGTACGGATGATGCAGCTACAGGTCGCGCTGGTTTACGTGTTCGCCGGACTCCTTAAGCTGCTTGGGGACACCTGGCGCGAGGGCGACGCGCTGGCGTATGTGCTCCAACTGGACACGATGCTTCTGCCGCCGGGGGTCTGGTTTCGCGGCGTCGCGCCAGACGGGCTGCTGCGCGTTCTCACCTACGGCACCATACTTGTCGAGCTGTCGTTCGTTGCGCTGGTGTTCGCTCCGGTCGCGCAGCCCCCCCTGCGGCTGCTTGGCTTGGCGCTTGGCGCGGCGCTGCACCTCGGCATTGGCATCCTCCTGAGCATCCCCGATTTCTCGCTGGTGATGCTCATTTCGTATCTCCTGTTTCTGGAACCGGAATGGATCGTGGCGGCGGAGCGATGGCTGCGGAGACGGTTGAACCGCTCTCTCCCGGCTTCCCTCCCACAAGCGGTGGGCGGCAATCCCGACGCAATGGATAGCCCGCAAGTCCATTGGACGCCTTCGAGAAGGCTCCTGACGGTCTTTCTCGCGGTCATGATGCTCGGCGCGATCTGGTGGAATGTCGATTATCTGGGCGAATATCGCGAGCCGGTCGCGCCGATGCCGGGCGGGGTGCGCTCGATTCTGTGGTACAGCGGCTTGTGGCAGTACTGGGATTTGTTCGCGCCACTGCCGCTGCAAGTGGACGGCTGGATTACAATTCCGGGCGTGTTCGAGGATGGCACGACCCTTGACCTGCGAACGGGCGCGCCGCCGAACGCCGACATGCAGCGCTTCGTCGTCGGTCCGCTGGTGCGCTGGGAGAAATTCGAGGAGAACGTCTACAACAACCAGTACGAGCCGATCCTGCTCGCATGGGGACAATACTACTGCCGCCGCTACAACGAGATCGAAGCGCGTCCGATTGGGTCGCGGCTGGCAACGCTCGAAATCCATTTTCGCTATCGCCGCTCCGTTCCGCCCGGCGCGCTGCCCAATAACCTGGATGACGACCGCCTGTGGACGCACTGGTGCTACGAGGAATATGCCTATTGAGCCTTCCGTTCGCCGGACTCAACGACCGCGAACGGTTCCTGACCTCGCGTTCACAACCGCTGAACTCGCCATTCAGAAGCAATAGAAAGCTGTGCTGGTGATCACCTATCGCGTGAGAATGACAGGGGTGCAGCCGCACGTGCGCGCCGAATCGATCTCCGCGCGGGCAGGGATAAAAAAGGTCATACGGTGGTAGAC
>CALMDI010000825.1 GCA_937864975.1 uncultured Chloroflexota bacterium
GACGCGGCCGAGAGCCTCGGCGTGCGGGTGGCGCGGCTGCGATTCGTCGTCATCGTGGCGGTGGCCCTGGGCGTCGGGGCGGCGGTCGCGGTGGCGGGCACGATCGGCTTCATCGGTCTCGTCGCGCCGCATTTGATGCGGCCGCTGGTGGGGCACGATCCCGCCCGCCTGCTCCTGCCGGCCTCGCTGGTCAGGGCGCTCGGCATCCGGGCGGCAATGATTGTCCCGCTTCGCGGCCGGCGGCATCAAACGACCGGCGTGCTGCTGCTCGACCAGGCCGAGTAGGGCGCGACCTTCACCGAACGCCTGACCACCCCAACCGGCATCGACCGCCGACGGAGCCGCCGCGATACCTTCTTCCACCATGCCGACGTAGAACTCCATTGCTTCCGCCGCTTCGGGCGTGTTCAGAGTCAGGTTGCCCTCCTCGTCAAAGAGCGCGCCGCCTGCCTGATAGAGGAACGGCAGCCAGCGCGGGAGTTCCGCCGGAGCAACCAGACCGATGACCGACTGACCTTCGGCGTTCTCACCTGTCAGCGCTGCTGCCGCCGCGCTCAGGTCATCCCACGTCCAGTCGTTGGTGGGGTATTCCAGACCCGCCGCATCGAACATGTCCTTGTTGTACTGAAGGGTCATGGTCGAGAAGTCCTTCGGTGGACAGACAAATTCGTCCCCGACGGTGAAGACTTCGCGCAGCGACGGATAGATATCGTCGGCTTCGTCGATCATGTCGCCGCCCGTAGCGACCACACCCGCATCGACCCATGATGGCAGCACGTTGCTGTCGATGTAGAACACGTCCGCGTAGTCACCGCTGGCAAACGCCGACTGCATGGAGACAGGATAGTCACCGGCAGGCACGACCCACTCGACGTTGATGTTCGGATTCGCCTCCATGAAGGCATCCAGCCGTGCCTGAAGCGCGGCGTTTTCCAGCTCGGAAGACGACCAGCCGTTGAGGATGAGATTGACTTCCTCATCCTGCGCGGCGACGCTGCCCACGCCAACCAGGAGCAGCAAGACCAAAACGAGATTTAGAAATCGAACGGGACGCATATGCATTTCCTCCACTGAATTAAACCCATCGTATCGACTAAAACAGACCCGCCCTATCCAGAGGACAGGGAGACTGACACAGGGTTACGCACGGTAAAGTCCCGTTTCTCACCCTGACAGTACACACGGAACGACACTTCACGCCAGTGCGCGGGCAGCCGCGGCTCGGTGACAACCTCGCCGTTGTCTTTCATGTGCAGCCCGCAGAAGCCGTAAATGACTGCCTGCCACACGCCGCCACACGCCGCCGCATGGATGCCATCGCGCACGTTGCCCTTATTGTCGTGCAGGTCGATATGCGCGGCGTGATGGAGCATTTCATAAGCCACGTCGTCCAAGCCGAGGCGCGCCGCGACCCAGGCATGAATCGCGGGGCTGAGCGACGAGCCGTGGTCGGTTCGTGGAAAGTAGGTGTTCCAGTTGTTCATGAGCACCTCGCGCTCCGCCAGCGACTCGCCAAGCAGCGCCATCAGCATGACGACATCCGCCTGCTTGATGACCTGGGATTCGATGCTGCGATAATGCCCCAGAATCGCCTGCACGCTCGTCGTGCGCGGTGTGTAGTGCGGCACGGGGATATATTCCATCTCGAAGAAGCCGGGAAATTGAATATGAATCTGCTTCTCTGCATCGAACGGAATGTACATCCGCTCGATCACGTCCCGCCAGTGCGCCAGGCGTTCCGGCGACAGCTTGAGCTGCTTGATTAACCGCTCGGCGTCTCGTGGCGCGCGCCGCTTCAGATAATCCAGCAGCTTGAGCGCCGTCTCCAGATGCCACACGACCATGCGGTTTGTGAACACGCTGTTGTCGATGTTCTCGTGATACTCGTCGGGTCCGATCTGCTGCGAAATTTCGTAGCGCCCGTTGCGCGATTCGACCCGGCTTCCCCAGAAGACCGCCGTGTCGAGAATCATTTCCGCGCCATAACGCCGGATGAAGTCGTCGTCGCCCGTCCAGCGCCAGTAGTGCCAGAGGGCGTAGGTGATGTCGGTGGAGATATGCTGCTCGCTGTCACCCGTCCAGATGCGGATTCGATGCCCGTCGGGCTGCGGGTCAGACCACTGCGGCGTCGTTTCCTCACCCGTATCGGTGCTTTCCCACGGGTACATCGCGCCTTCGTAGCCGTTGTCGCGCGCCTTCTTGCGCGCCCCTGCGAGGTTATGATAGCGGTACATCAGAAGGTTACGCGCCAGCCGAGGCTGGATCATCGTCAGCATGGGCACGATGAAAAGCTCCGTATCCCAGAAGACATGCCCTTTATAACCCAAGCC
>CALMDI010000826.1 GCA_937864975.1 uncultured Chloroflexota bacterium
GTCGTCGCCCTGCCGCGCCAGCGTCGCTTCAAACCGCGCCCTTACCCACTCGTACAGCGCCATTTCTGGCTCGCAGACCCGTTCCACCAGGCGGCGCTGCTCGGCGGAAAGCGGCGGCGGGGCGCTCTCGCGCTCGTTCCGGCGCGCGTAATACGCCCGTGACCAACCGAGCGCGCGTTTCATCAGTACGAGGCTCTCGTCGTAATAATCCAGCACGCCCGCCACGGCGAAGTGCGTTTCCAGGTGACGCCGGGCGCTTTCCAGCGCGTCGGCGGGCAGCGGGGTATGCAGCGCGTCGGCTATCGAGTCCCGGTGCTGCAGCAGGCTCAACTGAACGTGCGCCTGAAAAGGCTCCGCTTCCAGAAATTGCTCCATCGACAGGTCGGCGTCCGGCAGGTTCTGGCGCCTGCGCCGCTTCATCGTGTGGTGATACTGCGACACGAACCGCTTCACGGGATGCCGCAGCACCGTAATGTAGATCGCCGTCTGCGGCACGTACTGGTGAATGCCATAGAAAATCTGCCCCCGCAAGCAGTCGTAGCGCCGCTTTTCCTCGTCGCTCATCGCCAGAAACGGCGGGATTTCGTCATAGTGATTGACGAAATAGACATGCTTGTAATTCCAGTCCAGCACGTGCGCGAGCGTCGTGCCGCCCGTTTTGCCCAGGTGCAGGTGAATGACGATGGGTTTCTGCGGATCGCTCATCTTGAGCTCTTAGCTTGTCAGAATGAGGGCTATGGTAGCATCGACGGCAGGCGGATACAATCGCCGGATACTCTCTCGGTATTCCTTCTCAAGCGGACGATGACCATGCCTCTGATCGCCCTTGCGACCGGCGCGCGCCTGCACTACGAAGACGTTGGCTCCGGCGAGCCGCTAATCGCCATTCACGGACGGCTCGGCACCGCGCGCGTCGATCTGGGCGACGTCATCGACTGGCTGAGCGCCGATTACCGCGTTATCGCACCCACGCTGCGCGGCTACGGCGAATCGCACCCCAAGCCGCGCGACTTCCCATTGGACTTCTATCACCGCGACGCGCGTGACGTGCTGGCGCTGATGGACGCCCTCGACATCGACCGCGCGCACATCCTCGGCTATTCCGATGGCGGCGAGGTCGCGCTGGTGATGGCGGGCTTGGCGCCGGAACGCTGTCGTTCGGTCATGACCATCGGCGCGGTCGGCTACTACGGTCCGGCGATGCGCCCGGTCGTCCAGAGCAATTACCCGCCGACGTGGTTAACCCCGGAGGACATGGCGCTCCACGGCATCCCGAATGCCGACACGTTCGCCCTCGCGTGGATACGCGCGCTCAAGCACATCATCGACTCCGACGGCGACGTCAGCCTCAGCCTCGCGCCCAACATCACCGCGCCGCTTTTGCTCATGCTCGGCGTGCGCGACACGCTCAACCCTCAGGAATACGGGCAGCGCCTCGTCGATCAGACGCGCCACGGTCGCCTCATCATGTTCGACTCCGGTCACGCCATCCATCACGAGCAGCCGGACGAGTTCCAGAAAACCGTCCGCGCCTTTCTCTCCGCCCTCCCCGACGCCTGAGGCGCTGCAGCGAACCCCTCCCTTGCCCGCAGACTGCAAAGCCCACTCTCGTTTCTCTCCATTCCCCTCTCTGTTGAGTGCGAAGCCGCTCTTTGGGTGCCTGCTTAGGGAGTAAACACGGGAGGGGGTATTCCCGTCCAGATGGAGTATAGTATTATCTGTGTCAATAAATAGAATTCCGATATAAATACAAGGAGTCTGACATGCCGAAATATCTTTATCAGGTCTCGTATACTACCGACGGACTTAAAGGGGTTCTCAGGGAAGGTGGCTCCTCAAGGCGGGCGACGATTGACCAGCTCATTACGTCGATGGGTGGGACAATGGAAAGCTTCCACTACGCCTTTGGTGATCACGACGTCTATTTGATTGCCGATCTCCCGGACAATGAAACCTCGGCGGCGATTGCCCTGGCAGTCAATGCCGCCGGTGCGGCGAAGGTCAGCACGACCGTCTTGATTTCACCAGAAGAGGTGGATCGAGCGACGAAAAAGACCGTCAACTACCGACCGCCGGGAGCGCAGTGATCCGTACCCCGACAGAAACGGCTTTCACGTCATCCAGGCGCCTCGGGGAGATTCAGTTTCAGTAACCAGTGCGACGCCTGCCGTAGGGGCGGGGAGGGAGAGGTTCTGTACCCCGCCAAATCGCCCCGCCTTATGCCAGTTGCCAGCACGAGGCGGGGCGTGTGGGAGGGAGGAGGGTTGTCGAATTAGTGGGTGAAAATATCCAGCAGCCGTTCCCCGCGCGGCGTCAGCCGGTAATACACGCGGTTGCTGCTGCGGTGCGACTCGACCAGCCCCGCCTGATTCAGCCGCGATAACTGCTGCGAGACTGCGCCCGCGGTCAGATTCAGCTTGTGCGCCAGCTCGCTCGTGTGCGCGGGATCGCGCAGCGCGTGAAGCATTTTGGCTTTGCTGCCGCCCAGCGCCACCACCAGCGCTTCCTCAGGATCGGGCAGCTTGTAGCTGTGCCACAACCCCGCGCCCCGCGCGCCGTAAATAATCATCGGCTGCCATTCGGGTACGATCTGCCACGAGACGCTCTTGCAGCGAAAGATGATCGGCACCAACTGCATTCCGCGCCCGCGCAACCAGTGCTCCTTCGCGTGATACGGAGGGTCCTTTTCGAGATGGATCGCCCCATTCTGATAGCGCACGACCGGGTCGAGGGCATCGAGCATCGGCTCCACCCCGTGAAGCGCCATCGCGCGGGCGCGGTACAGCACGTCGCCTTCCAGCACCGATTGAATCCGTCCCCAGTAATGCGCCAGCGCCAGCCCCCAGTACAGGCGAAGCTCGTCAATCAGGCATTCCACTGCCTCGCGCGGATAGGTCAGGAAGAACTGACGCACCTCGCTGTCTTCGCTCACGCGGATCACCATCTCGACGTTCTGGCGAATCACCTCAATCGGCGTCGCCCGCATCCATTCGATCTCGTCCTCAAAGCTCACGCGGATACCGCTCGGCGTCGGCGTCAGAAAATCCGCGATGTAGGTTTTCGACAGGATAAGCGCGTCCATAAACGGCAGATCAAGCCCGTAGATCGCGCGTTTCGTCTCCTCTACCCATGCCATGTGCAGCCCGTACTGATCGGGATTCTTGAGCACTTTATAGCTGGCGCTCAGCTCGATCAACGGGCTGTAGGCGAAGCGAATGTTTTCCAGATCGGTCGTCTCAAAGTGGATTGTGATCATGAAGCTCTCAAAACCTCTTTCGCCGTCCCTGGCGGGAGGCTCTGCACCCAACCGAGAGGGAACGGTTTATCGGGTGTCCACAAACTCGACACTCCAACCATGTAAATCTCCGTCCTATTCCCCCTCCTTGAAGTCTGCGAAGCGTCCTTTAGGGCGGGGAGGGCGCTTAGCGGTTCGCCAAAGGCGAACTTTAGTCAGCGAAGCTGACCGCGCGAGGGGGTGGGGTTCGCCTTACTCTCACGATATGCCACAACCCGCGCGGGATCGAGTGATTTAGTTTTTTCTAAAGGAGTTCACAGCCGATTGGACTCATCATACGCTGGAAGTATCGTCCAGAATGGATGAGGTGTCCCTGTCATGCACGATTTCCATGTGTTCCTAGCGACGGAGCATCGCCTTAATGATGCCAAGCGAGCGCGCCGTCAGGAAGCGCTGCGGCGCGACGTCAGAGCCTATCGACGCGATCAGGGGCGAACGCTGGTCGCTCGCATCCGTACCCTGTTGATCGCCCTTCAGTCTCCCATCGGGCGGGGCAGCGTGTCGCCACGCGCGACGGCGACCGACGAGCGGTCGTTTTTCCGCAGCAGCAGCGCCGGAGCCAGCGCGACCGCGCAGACCGCCGCGCCTAGCCAGCCAATTTCCCCCAGCACCTGCACCGTCAAGCGCGCATAGCCTTCGATGTTGGCGGCGGCGTCCGTTCCCAGTTCCTGCGACACGAGATACGACAGCCGCTGCGAGGCAAGCGTCGTCAGCGTCGAGACGCTGATCGTCATGCCGACCAGCCGCAAAATGATGACCAGCGCCGATGCCACGCCGAGCCGGTCGGGGGGCGCGGCGTTGATGACGGCGGCGCTCACGGGCGAGAACGTCAAGCCAAGCCCGACGCCGACCAGCGCCATGTGCAGCGCCACCGTCGCGTCCGGGATGTCATAATTCCACGTCAAGCCGATCAGGGCGAAGCCTGTCAGCGCCAGCAGCAGCCCGCCAACCGTGACCCTGCCATAGCCGATGCGCTCGCTCAGCCAGCCGCCGGGGATCGCCGCCAGCGCCATTGGCACCGTCAGCGCCGAGAGCAAAATGCCCACCTTCAGCGCCGCGTCTGCCAGGTTGGTCGTGTCCTCGACGCGCACGTTGACCAGAATCGGCACGCTGACCAGCCCGATCATCAGGCAGAAACCGACGAACAGGTTCGTCAGCAGCCCCGCCGATAAGTTGCGGCTGCGGAAAATCCGCAGGTCGAACAGCGGGTCGCGGACGCGCCGCTCGACAACGACGAAGGCAAGCAGCAGCGCCAGCGCCAGCGCCAGCAGCGGCACGGCGTAAGGCGGCAGCCCGCCCGCCTCCTCGAAGCTGGCTGCCGTCGTCGCGATCTCGATATTCGCGCCCAGCCCAACGACCATCGAAAT
>CALMDI010000827.1 GCA_937864975.1 uncultured Chloroflexota bacterium
CGTATACAGGCGCAGATCGATCAGATTCTGGCGCGCGTCCACGACGGCGGGCGGATTAGCTACGACGAAGGCTTGCTGCTCTACGAGCACGCCGACCTGCTCGATCTGGCGGAGGCGGCAAACGCGCGCCGCCAGCAGTTGAATCCCGGCAATCTGGTGACGTATCTGGTCGACCGAAACATCAATTACACCAACGTCTGCGTGACCGACTGCCAGTTCTGCAATTTCTACGCGCTGCCGGGCGACACATCGAAGGGCTACGTCAACAGTAAAGCCGTGCTCGGCAAGAAGATCGAGGAAACGCTGGCGCTCGGCGGCACGCGCATTCTGATGCAGGGCGGGCACAACCCCGATTTGCCCTTCAGCTACTACATCGACCTCGTCGGCTGGATTCACCAGACGTATCCCGATATCGAGATCAACGCCTTTTCGCCCAGCGAAGTCGATTACATGAGCCAGATCAGCGGCGAAAGCTGGCACAGCGTCCTGACACAGTTGCAGGCGGTCGGCTTGCAGGGCTTGCCGGGGGGTGGCGGCGAAATTCTGGACGACGAAATCCGCAAGCGCGTCAGCCCGAAGAAGATCATGACCGACGACTGGTTCGGCGTGATGAAGGTGGCGCACGCGCTTGGCTTGACGACGACGGCGACGATGGTGATTGGCTTCCGCGAGGAGCTGCGCCACCGCATGAATCACTTCCGCCGCCTGCGCGACGAGCAGGAGGACAGCCTCGCCCGCTTCGGCAATGGGTTCAACGCCTTCATTAGCTGGACGGTGCAGATCGAGAACACGCCGCTGGCGCGCAGCCGCTTTGCCAGCGAGTACGGCGGCACGAGCACCGAATACCTGCGCCACACGGCGGTCGCGCGCATCTTCCTCGACAACCTGCCGCACATCTCGGCAAGCTGGCCTACGCAGGGCGCGAAGGTCGGGCAGATGGCGCTCCACTTCGGCTGCGACGACTTCGGCTCGACCATGATCGAGGAAAATGTCGTCTCGGCGGCGGGCGCGATTACGAAGGTCAGCCCGGTCATGGAACCGCAGGAAATTCACCGCCAGATTCGCACGGCGGGTTTCATTCCCGCCAAGCGCGACACGCAGTACCACGTGCTGCGCGTTTACGAAGACCCGGCGGAGGACGCCACCCTCACGCGCCTTTCGGAAATCCGCAAGGAGAACGCAGCGGGGGATAGCTGGCAGCCGATCTCGATCATCAATTAGCGCTGCTACGGCTCAGGCAAACGAGAGAGTGACCCCACCCGGTCGCTCTTTTCATGTCTTAACAAACGCTTCGATGTTTCAAAATCGAAATACGATCCCCGTGTTACAAACGCTTAACAGCCGTCCCTTACACTGATCCAAAGTGGAGAAGGAGAACCGGCGATGCAGCGACAGGAGTTGTGGTCGGGGAATCTGCGCTCCGTAGGGTACGACCCGACGGCGTGGGTGCTGGAAATCGAATTCGCGCGCGGCAGCATTTACCAGTATTACGGCGTGCCGCCGACTGTCTATAACCGTTTCCTGGAAGCCCGGTCGTATGGGGTCTACTTCGCCAGGCATATCCGCAACGTCTACCGTTACCGCCGCGTCCCCGCCATGTCCAGCCTGTTCGAGCCGGACGAGGAACCGGAAGTGGAATACGAGACCTAGCCCTCACGGTTCGCGCCCGCAGCAGAAGTCGCCGTCGCCGGGGCAGCACCAGTGCGCCACCGTGCCCGACGCAGGCTCGCGCAGCGTGACGTCCGTTGTGTCGAGTCCGGCGTCGTTTGCCCACGACGCGGGCGACACCGACAGCGCTTCAGGATCGAGCTTCTCGTCGCAGGCGGGGCAGCCGAAGGAAAAGGCGACGATGCCTGTCTGTGCATCGGGACGCGGCTTGATCGTCCCCATCCGCAATTCCCGCCCCACTTCACTCACGCGATATGCCGCTACAGCCGCGCGCACGTCCGGGTGAAAGCGGTAACTCGCCTCGTCGCCTGCCTTGAAGCGTATCCCACACGCGGCGGTCTGCGTTGCATCGACGGCATAAACGTGCGCCCGTTGCCCGCACGCCGGACAGTGCATTTCTCTAAAATGCAGCCGAAGCCGCGTCGTCTCGCTCCGCGCCATTTCACAAAAGCGCACGCGCCACGAAAGCAGCGCCGTGACAAACTCCCTCAGGCGGTGCAGGCGGTTGTTGAGCGCCACGCTAAACGAGCCATCGGCGTTGACGTAGAGGTGGAACAGCGGCAGCTCGCGCCGCGCCTGAAGCTCCAGCGCGCCGTCGAAACCATCGCGGTGCAGGGGCGCGGGCGGGCGACGGAAAAACCAGCAGCCGCGCACGTGGTCGCGTTCGTACCGCCGCTGACGCATCAGCGCGTCGCGCAGCCGCAGGAAACTCCATTGGACTTCAAACGCGATTCGCGCCGAACCGCGCGCCGCCAGCACATCGGCGCGCCAATCGTCACCGATCACCTCCGTCAGGGCATGGTAGCCTGCCGATTGACACGCGAGCACAATATCCGCCTTGGCGCGCAGGTGTTCGAGCGTTTCCCCTTTCGAAACACACTCCGCGCCCTGCTTGTGCGCGAAGTGCTTGGTGCCATATTTGCTCTTGCGAAGGTAGCCTTCGACGTTGCAGCAGGGCAGAACGACGCGCAGGTCATCGTCGCTCACGCGCTTACGCAGCGCTTCCCACGCCTCGTCGTCCAGCAGCGGCGCGATCACGTCGACGCCGTCGATTATCGCTCTCAGGGGCATCCATCGCTCGCAGACAACTCGAAGTGAGCGCCATCTTAGCACAGGCGATCTGCGCTCGCATGGGCAGGACGGCAGCCGCTCGCTCCCCTCAATACTGGCAAGCGTATACACGCCGGGAGACTTTGTTATAATGGGGCGCACCATCCGTTTTCAGGCGTTCCAATGACCGATCAACCGCTCTCGTCGTCAGGCGCAACCGATCAGCCCGCCGCGTTCGTGAAGCCCTTGCGCCTGCTGGTGATGGCGCTTGTCTGCGTCATGGTCGGCTACATCGCCGTCCTGACCGCCGTAGGCGTGTCGCGCACGCTGCGCTCGGAATACGTCGACAACGACTTCGCCAATTACGCCGCCATCGCGCGTGTCATCGCCGACGGCGGTCTGCCTTACCGCGACCTCTGGACGACCAAGCCGCCGGTCGTTTTTTACGCGCTCACGCCGTTCGTCGCGCTGCTTGGCAATACAGTCCTCGCGCTCCAGGTCGCCACACTCGTGCTGGGGGTGGTGTTTATTGGCGTCGCGGCGGGGCTTGCCTGGGAGCTCACCCGGTCGAAAGCGGCGAGCGCTGTGGCGGCGCTGCTGGCGCTGCTTTACGCGGTGGCGCTTGAAGGACCGGAAACGACCTTTCTGATGGCGACGCTCAGCGCGGCGGCAATGCTGATCGCCGCGCGCGGGCGCGGGCGTCTCGTCTGGATGCTGACGGCGGGCGCGGTCTTCGCCGTGGCGATCATGGCGAAGCAGCCCGTCGCGATTGAGTTTCCCATTTTGCTGGCGCTCGCCGCCTATTTCGCGCCCGGTCGTCGCTGGCGCGCGGCAGGAGGCATCGTCGCGGGTGGGCTGCTTGGGGCGGGCGTCCTCGCCCTGTGGGCGGTGAGCAACGGGATTGCCGAAGCGATGTGGTTTCGTGCCTTCGAGCAGAACGTTCAGTACGTGATTGCCGAAGATGGGCGCTGGCACTTTCGAGAGGACGCCTGGGCGCTATTCAATCGTTACTTCCTGCAGCACAGCCTGTTCTACATTCTCCCGCTGGTCGCGTTCAGCGTACCGGCGCTGGTCAGCCTGGGCGCGCGCGAGCGCCGAAACCGCTTGCTCCTGATTTTAGCGGCGTGGGGCGTGCTGACGTTCATCGGCGCGAGCGTGGGACGCGGCTTCCGACCGCCGTATTATCACCAGATGCTGCCCGCGTGGATCAGTCTTGCCGCTACGAGCGTTCTCATCGTTCAACGCCTGCGCCCGCGCTGGCAGCTTCTCCTTGCCGCCGCCGCGTTTTTGTTCATTTTTTCATTCGACCAGCGATTTCTGCGAACCTTCGGAAGCTGGGAGCCTCGACAGACTGAGGACGAGCAGGCAACCGCCCGTTATCTCGCCGATCATACGCAAGAAGGCGACTGCCTGTGGGTGTGGGGCGGCATCAGCCTCACCACCTATCTGTCGGGACGCGATTATTGTTCCAGCGCGATTCTCAGCGGCTTTATGATGGACGAGACGGCGTTTCCCATCGTGCAAAACCGGGTCGACTACCTGCGCGAGCTGATCGCCCGTCCGCCCGCGCTGCACGTTCGCGATGCCACCAACTGGGGCTTTTACCCGGAGCTTCAGAATTATGCGGATCGCTATCTGCGCGAGCTTGTCTTCGAGCGCGACAAGTATCAGGTCTACGAAGTCGATATGTCGGCGTGGCATCCCGCCTACGCGCGCTATGGGAGCGAGATCGCTCTGGTCGGTTACGACCTGATCCCACCGGAGGGCGCCGTCTGCGCGGGCGACACGCTGACGCTGGCGCTGACATGGGAGCAGCTTCAAACGCCCGCGAGCCAGTACCAGATGTTCGCGCAGATGGTGACGACCGACGAAAGCGCGCAGATCGTCGGCTATGACGGCGTTCCCGCCGACGCCCGCCCGACCAATACCTGGGTCGATCCCGGTGAGATTATCCTGGGTGAGCGTTTCGATCTCGCCATCCCCGCGGACACCGCGCCCGGCGCGTACAAGCTGATCGCGGGACTATACGACGTGGAAACCCTCGACCGGCTCCCGGCGTTTGACGCGCAGGGACAGCCGCTCGACACCTACGCAGAGCTTCAGACGGTCACCGTCGAGAAGTGCTGAGCGCTATTCCACGACGAACTGCACGTCATAGTCGCTGACGCCGCTCAGCCCGATCCAGTAGGGGCGCACCAGTTCATACGTGCAGTCGCCATCGACGACGAGCTTGAGGAACAGGAACAGCGTCCGCGCCGTGTCGTCGCGGCGCACGCTCTGCACCTGGTGATAGGCGGTGCAGCCCTGCGCCCGGCTCCACGTGCCCGCCAGGATGCGCCCATTGGTGAAGTCGAAGGTTCCGCGTCCCACGGGCTGGCGGCATAGCTCGCTGTTATCCGCCAGGTCGAAGAAGCGGGTGAGCTCGTCGGCGGAACGGATGACAAAGGCGCGCCTCGCCGCGTCGTTCGCAGACTCGAAACAGATGCCGCTCATGACGGCGCTTTCATCCGTCCACGGGTATTCTGGGGTCGGCGTCGGCAGGCTCGGCGTTCCCGGTCCGGGAGTTGGAGTCGGCGCGGGCGTTCGCGTCGGTGGAGCCTCGCGCGAGCAGGCAGCGACTGCCAATAGGACGATTATCCCAGTGATGCAGCCGAAAGCATAACGAGGCATCTTAACTCGCAGCCCGCGATAAAGCATGGTATTATGCAAAGAATTGTGGTCCTCTGGTCAAGCTTCGGTTAAATCGCGTCTATGCGTATTCTCATCATATCGGATATTCATGCCAATCTCACCGCTCTGGAAACCGTCCTGGACGATGCACAGGCGCAGTGGGACTATGTCTGGTGCCTGGGCGATGTCGTCGGCTACGGACCCGACCCGAATGAGTGCGTCGAGCTTCTGCGGACGCTGCCGCATCTGTGTCTCGCCGGAAATCACGACTGGGCGGCGCTCGGCAGGCTCGATATCCGCACGTTCAACCCGGACGCGCGCAAGGCGGTCAACTGGACGAGCGACACGCTCACGCCGGACAACACCGCCTATCTCGAAGCCCTGCCCACCACGTTCGTCATCGGCGATTATACGCTGGCTCACGGAAGCCCACGCGAGCCTGTCTGGGAGTATATTCTGGAACCGCTGATTGCGGCGCTCAACTTCTCTCACTTTGAGACGCCGTACTGTCTCGTGGGGCACACCCACCAGCCCGTGATCTATGAGCAGGTGTCGGACCAGGGCGAGACGGAAACCATCGCGCCTTCCTACCGCCAGCAGCGGCAGTTGAATGGGCGACGGCTGATTATCAATCCCGGCAGTGTCGGGCAGCCACGCGACCAGAACCCGGACGCCGCCTACGCGATTCTGGACGTCGAGACGAATGTCTATGAAGCGCGGCGCGTGCCCTATGATATTTCGGCGGTCCAGAAGCGAATGCGCCAGAATGACCTGCCGGAACGCTTGATCGCGCGACTGGAACACGGCTGGTAAGCGGCTCAACCTCACCAAAGCAGGACGATCCATGAGATCGTCCTTTTTATTCCATGTCCCATCGAACACAGCCCGACGAATCGGGTTACTCTATGAATGCGTCGGAAACCCCGACGAAAATCGCGCGCACCAGGGGTCGGCTGCAACAAGTCGCTCCCGTGAGTCAAGTCCTCCGGCTTAGCCTCAACCGCCGCACTCGCGCCGGGCAGGACGGTCACCCCGCGGTCAACACCGCAGGCGGCGGCGAAGTGTAAAGGTGAAACATTACGAGTACAATGAGCAGGATGAAGCGGAGCTTCGTCTCTCCTGACTGTTGTGCAAGAGCGCGTTATTAATACACGATATCATCAAATCGAATGATGCGTTAACTCAACAGCAAGCCGGTGTCAAGGAACGTCCGATGTCAAATACATCCCTAAGCCCGCGCGCCCAGCGCCTGCGGGATGCCGGTCACAAGCTCACCAACGCGCGTTTGACCGTCCTCGGCGTGGTCGAGCGCGGCGGGGGACACCTGACCTCGACCGAAATTCTGAACCGCGTCAACGCAGTTGATGCCAGGATTGGACGCGCGAGCGTGTTTCGGGCGCTCGACCTGCTCACGCGGCTCTCCATCATTCGCCCCACCTATATCGACAGCAGCATCACCCCCACTTACGTCCTGCTGCCGGACGGGCATCATCATCACGTCATTTGCACCCACTGCAACCGCGTGATCGAATTCGAGGACTGCGGGCTGAGCAAGCTCGCCGCCGATCTTGAACGTCGCCTGCACGTTCAGCTTTCCGGTCACCTGCTCGAATTTTATGGCTTGTGCGACCGGTGCAGCGCGCAGGAGCGATCAGCTTTCAACTAAAAACAAAGCAAAAACTTAACGCAGAGCAACAGAGGGACAGAGACACAGAGAAAAATTTTCTCTGCGCCTTTGCGTCCTTTGTGTCTTTGCGTTAACTCTTTTATCTTTAGCTGATCGCTGACCGCTGAAAGCGTCATTCATGCACATCGCCTTCAACGGCTGGTTCTGGGATCAACCGAATACGGGAAGCGGGCAGTACGTACGCCACCTGCTGCCCGCGCTGCGCCGCGTCGCGCCCGAACTCCGGATGACACTCGTCCTGCCGCCTCACAACCCTACGCCAGATGACCTGCCGAACGACGTGACTATCGTCACCACGCGCGGCGGCAGCGGCAACCTGGGTAAGGTCTGGTTCGAGCAGCGAACCTATCCGCGGGTGGTCAGGCGCGTCGGCGCGGATATCGCGCACGTGCCCTACTGGGGACCGCCGCTGTCCTCGCCCGCGCGGCTGGTGACCAGTATTCTCGACGTGATTCCGCTCGTCATCCCGGCATATTCCGCGGGTTTCACGCGCCAGTTGTATACGTCGCTCGTGAGCGCGGGGGCGCGCGGCTCGGCGCACATCCTGACGATCAGCGACGCGGCGAAAGCGGATATCGTCACCCACCTGGGTGTGCCTGAGGCGATGATCACCACGACCCCTCTCGCCGTTGACGACCATTATCATCCACGGCTTGGCGCGGAACGTGACGCCGACGCGCGCCGAAAATACAATCTGCCCGACAATTTTGTGCTCTATCTCGGCGGCTTCGACGCGCGCAAGCAGGTCAACCAGCTTCTGCTCGCCTGGACGTACGTTCAGCAGGCGGAAGGCGAGAACGTGCAACTGGTCATTGGCGGGCGCGAGCCGCAATGGGGTTCGCCGATGTTCCCCGACCTTCGCAAGTATGCCGCCGACCTCGACATTAACGAGTCGATACGCTGGATTGGCTACGTCGACGAAGCAGATAAGCCCTCGCTCTATCGGCTGGCAAAGGTCTTTGTGTTTCCGAGCCGCTACGAAGGCTTTGGTCTGCCCGTGCTGGAAGCGATGGCAAGCGGCACGCCAGTCGTCGCCAACGACGTGTCGTCCATCCCTGAAATCGTCGGGGATGGCGCGTACCTGGTGCCGAGCGGGGACAGCCGCAAGATGGCGGGCGCGATCCTCGCCCTGCTGTTGCAGGAGTCGCTGCGCGACAGCCTGATTAATCAGGGGTTGGCGCGCGCCACGCATTTTAGCTGGCGCAAAACCGCGAAAGCCACGCTCGACGTGTACGAGCGAGTCCTGGCGATGGAGGGATAAGGCTATAATAGGGTGAGGAGGTGCGGCGCATGGCGGAACAAACCCAGCTCCGAATGACGGTGCGTGAGTATTTCGAGCTGCCGGAAACGAATACCCCGGTGGAACTCATCGACGGAGAGCTTATCGTGAGTCCTGCGACTTCCGATAACCATCAGAAGACTTCTGGGGGATTTTATTTGTCTTTGGCACCCCGGCTTTCCCACGGTGAACTCCGTTATGCCCCGGTGGATGTCGTCCTCGACGATGGCACGATTGTTCAGCCCGATCTCCTCTGGGTCAGCCCCGATAACGAGCGTTGCAGGCTTGGGGAGAATGGTCGCTGGTATGGCGCGCCCGATCTCGTGATTGAAATTTTCTCGCCGGGCACCGAGCGCCGCGACCGGGGTGTCAAATTCGTCCTCTATCAGCAGCATGGCGTCCGCGAATACTGGATGGTCGATATCGAAGCGCAGTATATTGAGATCTACTTCCGCGAAGGCGAGCAGTGGATACGGCTCGGCATCTTTGGACCCGGCGAGCCGTTTGCGTCGCCGCTGCTTGGCGAGCCGCCGCTGGACGTCAGCAGCCTGCTCGGTCTGTTGAACCCCTGATCCCCCACTTGAGGAACTCCATGACGGTTCTACGCGGCTTCGCTGGCTCACTCCTTGTCGCCCTCAGCGTATTCATTTACCTTCCTGCGCGGGCACAGGAAACAACTCCTGTTCTGCCGTCGAGCATCGACATCGCCAATCTCCCGCAGAGCGCGACCGACATCGGTTATCCCCAGCTTGGCGAGTCCGCCGCGCCCGTTCAGGTTACCCTCTATTGCAGCTTTGATGCGCCCGCTTGCGAGGACTTTTACGCCGACGTCTTCCCGGCGTTGTTAGAGCGGATCGCCGCGGGCGACGCGATCGTCGGGCTGCCGTCGAGCGGCCTGCACT
>CALMDI010000828.1 GCA_937864975.1 uncultured Chloroflexota bacterium
AGCACCGGAATTTCGGGATAGGCGCGCTGCGCCGCTTCCCAACCGGCAACGCTGGCGGTGTTGCAGCCGATAATGACGAGTTTCGCGCCCTGCTGCGCCAGATAGCCGGTGATTTCCACAGCAAAGCGGCGCACTTCCTCCTGCGGTCGCGGACCGTAGGGCTGGCGCGCCGTGTCCCCGACGTACAGCACGTCCTCATGCGGCAGCAGGCGGCGGACTTCCTGAAGCACCGCCAGCCCGCCGGGACCGGAGTCGAAAATGCCAATCGGCGCGTTTTGTCGAAGTCGATAAGCCATGCGTTTGTCCTCTTACGATGCCGCCAGATAGCGCAGCGCGACCAGCAGATACACCCGCGCGCACTGGTAAAGCTGCTCAATCTCGATATGCTCGTCCGGCTGGTGCGCCTGATGTTCGTCGCCGGGACCAAACACGACCGTGGGAACCCCGGCGTTGACCAGGTGCACCATATCGCACGCGCCGCCCAGCCCGGTCAGTTCCGGCGCGCGACCGAGCACGCTTTCAGCGCAGTCGCGCACGAGGCGCACTACCTCAGAATCCGCATCCACCTGCGCCGGACCGCCCGTGGTCGGCACCAACCGCTCAATCGACACGCGCAGGTCGGGGTCTTGCGCGTGCAGGCGCGCGAACAGCGCTTCAAGCTCGGCAAGGGCGTCGGCTTCCGTTTCGCCGGGGATGAGTCTCCGGTCGAGCAGGGCGGTACAGGTATCCGGGATGACGTTATCGCCAACGCCGCCCTGAATCCGCGAGATTGCCGCCGATGCCCCGCCTGTCAGCGAGTGCGTACGCTTTCGCAGTTCCAGATGAAAGGCGTCAATCGCCTCGACCACGCGCGCCATTTTGGAAATGGCGTTGATCGCCGCTTCCGGGCGGCTGGTATGCCCGACACGCCCGGTGGTCTTGAGCAGCGGGCGCAGGCTGCCCTTGTGGGCGATGACGACGCTGCCGCTCGTCGGCTCGCCGACAATGCCCATGTCGCCGCGCAGGTGCTGCATCAGACGCCTGGAACCCTGACTGCAATTTTCCTCATCCACCACCGCACACATCACCATCTCGCCCGTCAGCGGAACGCCGCTGAGCGCCAGCGCCGCTGCTGCTGCCAGCATCGCCGCCAGCGGTCCCTTGTCATCCACCGCGCCGCGCCCGAACACCTTGTCATACTGAATGACTCCCGCGACCGGATCGACCGTCCAGCCGTTCCCCGGCGGTACGACGTCCATGTGCGCGTTGAACAATAACCGCCTGCCGCCGCTTCGTCCGTATGTGCCGACCACGTTCGGGCGCGCGGGCAGGACCGGGTCAACCTCGACCGAGAAGCCACGCTCCCCCAGGTATTGCGCGATGGTGTCCGCGACGGCTTGTTCGGGATCGACGTGAATCACGCTCGGAATCTGAATCAAGTCCTGAAGCAGCGAGACGACGTGCTCGCGCTTCAACCCATCCAGAATCTGCTGCTCGAACGCCGTGACCGCAGCCATTATTTCACGAACAGATCGCGTGACAAGCCCTGCGTCAGCACGTCGCATCCGGTCTCGGTGACCAGAATGGTCTCGCTGGTGCCGACACCCCACTGCGCCAGTTTGCGAATGGCGGGCGGCATGTGAAAGACCATCCCCGGCTGAAGAAGCTGTGTTTCTCCGTGACGGATGCTGATGATATGTCCCTCACCCCAGTCGGGCGGGAAGGAAACGCCGCAGGAGTAGCCCGTTCGCTTGCCCAGTTCATAGCCGTTACGTCGAAACGCGGCGACGCAGGCATCGTCCGGCACGCCCGCCGGGATTCCCGGCTGGATCGCCGCGATGGCGGCTTCCAACCCTTCGCGGCAGACCGCCGCCGCGCGGTGAACTTCGTCGGGCACCGTGCCAATTGCCACGCTTCGCATCAGCCCGCCGCTGTAGCGGTTGACGCACCCGCCAAGTTCGAGCAGCACCACGTCGCCCTGCTCAATACGGCGATTGTCGAACGTCGTATGCGCCACCCCCGAACGGGGACCGGACGTAACAATCGGCTGAGAGGACATATAGGTGCTGCCCGCGCCCGTGGTCGCTTTGAACATGGCGGAGGCGACATCGTTTTCGGTCGCGCCCGCCAGCACGGCTTCAACGCCCGCGCGCATCCCGGCTTCGGTCGCGCGGCACGCCTGGCGAACGTACTCCAGTTCTTCGTCGGACTTAATCGCCCGGACAGGCTCGGCGGTCATCGACCCATCGACGACATTCGCATCGTGGCGAAGCAGGCTGCGGAGTTGTTCCGTCCGCTTCGCGCCGATGAAGGCTGCGTCCATCTCGATGCCGAGGGTTCCCTTCACCAGACCGCGCTCGTGCAGCGCGCCCGCGAGCACCTGAACCGGGTCCTGATGGTCGCGGTAAAAGACAATGTCCTCGACCCACGCATAATAGTTCGCGCAGCCCGTTTCCATCTCCCGGACGTACAGAGTCAGGTCGCCGCTGCTCGGCACGACCAGACACAGGTACGACGAGTAGCCGATGGTCTGGTAACCGCACAGATACACTACATTTTCGGCGTTGAACACCAACAGCGTGTCGATGCCGCGCTCTGCCATGTTCCGCCGCGTCGCGGACAGACGGCGCTCATATTCCGCCGCGCTGAAAAAACGCACCTTCTCGATAGGCGATTGATTAATCACAACGCATCCTTTCGCGATTCCATCACACGCTCGCCCCGCCAGACGGACACAAGCTCGTCCGTCGTGGCGACCAGTCCAAAATACAACCCCAGGTTCCGCAGTGCCGCCTCGTGCGATGCGAGGTCGTCGCCCGCGGTCGCGTCCGCAACCACCGTGACGTAATACCCAAGCCCGAAACCGTGCTCTGCCGTGGTCTGCACGCACAGGTTGCTGACCAACCCCGTCACGACAATGTTCTCGATGCCACGGCTGTGCAGTACCGCGTCCAGAGCCGTATCCTGAAAAGCGTCGTAGCCGTACTTCGTAATCACGGCGTCGTCAGGATGGGGCGGCAGCAGGTCGGCAAAGAATTCCGCGCCCCAACTGCCGGTCGCGCACAGCAAATCCGCGGGATCCATGCGCCGCTGCGTATAGCGCTCGCGGTAATTCGGACGATCCGTTCGCGGCGAGTGCTCGATCCGCGCGTAGACGACCGGCGATCCCACCGCCCGCGCCGTCTCGACCAGTCGGTTGATGGAGCGCACGACATCAGGTACGGGCTGCATGCGCGCGCCCCACTGCGCGCCTTTGCCCTCTGGATGAGCGAAGTCGTTCTGGACATCAATGATGAGCAGCGCCGTCTTTTCGGGGGTAACGTAGCGCGCAAGGCGTTCGAGATCGACCGGCGTCATTACTGGACGACCTCGACCTTCGGCAGATGCCGCAGCAGGCGCGACTCAAGCGGCGTCAGCACCGCGTTCAGCAGGACGACGACGATGCCCAGCACGATGAGCGCGCCGAACGTCCCCGCCGTGTTGAAGCGCAGCGACGATTCCATAATCAGGTACGCAATCCCCCGATTGGACGAGATAAATTCGCCCACGACCGCGCCGATCAGCGCCGACGGCAGCGTGATCCGCAGCGCGGCGACGATATAAGGATACGCACCGGGCAATACGATCTTGGTGATGATCTCGCGGCGCGATGCGCCCATTACGAGCGCGATGTCGATGAGCGCCGTGTTAACATTGCGAATCCCCGTCACCGTGTTCATGAACACGACGAAGAAGACGAAGAACGCCGCCAGGATGATTTTCGGCAGCATGTGGATGCCAAACCAGATAATCAGCAGCGGACCGATGGCGACCGAGGGAATCGAGTAAATGATGAGGACGACCGGCTCGGTCACGCGATACAGGAAGTAGACCAGCCCAAAGACAATCGCGAAGGACAGCCCCAGCACCACGCCCAGAATGTAGCCCGCGATCATCGCGGTCAGCGTAAATTGCAGGTGAAAGAACAGCTCGCCGGATGCGACCCACTCGCCCACTTCCTGGATAATGCGCGACGGGCGGCTAAAAAAGAACGGATCGAGCACCGGACCGGAGAGCAGTTCCCACAAAAGGGCGAAGCCGACCACCAGCGCCACGCGGATACCGAGGATCGTGAGCGACGATCTGCGGTGCCCGCGGCGCGTGTCCGCTTCAACCCGGCGAACCAGCGTCGCGCCCACGTCGTGCGCCGCCGGGTCGAGCGGCACTCCCTGTTCCTGAAAATACTCAGCCATAATCGCTAACGTTTCATTCCAGAACAATCATGAACGGTCATGCTGCGAAACTCGCCTCCCTCTCCGGCGTCGGAGAGGGAGGTTTCTGAGCGGGAAGAACCACCGATCTACGGCGCTTCCGTCGCTTCCGCCATCAGTGCCGTCTCGTCGATAGTGTCCGGGTTGTACTCATTTGTCCACAGGATGCCTTCCGATGTGTCCGGCATCGCTTCGAGCAGCCCCAGGTCGATCAACACCTGGAGCTGGTTGATGAGCGCCTGCTCGGACAAGTCACCATCCGGGTTGATCGCCGGAATGGTCGCTTCCAGCGAGATTCGCAGCGTTTCCATATCCGTATCGGGGAAGTAGTTCTCCTGAATAATCTGGAGCGCTTCTTCGGTGTTCTCGATCAGGAACTGGTTGGCGCGATCCATCGCCCGCGCGTAACCTTCGATCACTTCCGGGTTGGCTTCCGCGAATTCGCGCCGAACCGTGATCGACTCGAAGGCAAAATCGCTGAACTGCGGCACGTCGCCCGCCGAATTCTGAATCAGAATCTGTCCAAAACCCGCGTTCTGCGCGGCATAGGGCGTCGGCGCGGACAGCATATAGGCATCGATCTGCCCGGTTTCCAGCGCCGCGAGCAGCGCCGCCCCGCTGCCCACCGCCACAAAGGTCGCGTCCGTGTCTGGGTTCAGCCCCGCCTGCGTCAGGAACCACCTGGGATAAAGTTCCGTCGGCGCGCCGGGGCGAGTGATGCCGAACGTCAACCCTTCCAGCGCCGCGTAGCGCTCTTCCAGCGGCGACTCGCGGCTGACGCCCGCTTCTTCCAGCACTTCCGTGCGAACCACCATGTCCATCGTCAGATTGTCGACCATGCTGTAGACGAGAATGACATCCTGCCCTTCCTGCTGCAGCAGAACGACGTCTTCGACGCCCAGATCGACAAAGTCGGCAAGCCCGGTGACGACCGCGCCGACTCCCAACTGCCCGCTGTCAATCTCGACAAACTCCATCTCCAAGCCTTCGTCGGCAAAGTAGCCATTCTGAATGCCGATGAAGAGCGGCGCGAGGTCGATGACGAGGAACCCGACCTGCGTCACATCCACCAGTTCTTCCTGCGCGCTGCCCGCGCCGACGCCCACGCCCAGGGCGACAAGCAGCACCAGCACAACCGTAACCAGACGCTGACGTAACATAGTTCCTGCTCCTTGAAGGTTTATCGTTAATGACTCCTGCGAACACGATCTAGATAGGGCGACGGCGCTTGGTTCGCGCCGTCACTCACACAGACTGCTTAGCTCTCCGGAGTTGCTTCTGCTTCCATGTCCGGGAGGGTGTCCGGGTTGTATTCGTTCGTCCACAGGACGCCTTCCGACGTGTCCCAATCCGACTCAATCGCGCCGATGTCCATCAGCACCTGCATCTGATTGCGGATGGCATCTTCGGTAAATTCCCCGTCCGGGCGCATGGCGCCGAGAATGGCTTCCACCGAGATGCGGACGGTCTCAAGATCGGTATCCGGGAAGTAGTTTTCCTGAATGATCCGAACGGCTTCGTCGGTGTTGTTGACCATGAATTCATAGGCTCGGTCGAGCGCGCGGCTGTAGCCCATGACGACTTCAGGATTTTCCTCGGCAAACTCACGGGTCACGACGATGGACGTAAAGGCGAAGTCCTTGAACTCCGGCACGTCCCCCGCCGAATTCATGATGAGGATTTGCCCGAAGCCCTCGTTCTCCGCGATGAACGGCGTGGGGGGCGAGAGCAGATAGGCGTCAATTTGACCGGTTTCCAGCGCGGCGAGCAGGGCAGCGCCGCCGCCTACGGCGACGAAGGTCGCATCCGTCTCCGGGTCTAACCCCGCCTGCTGCAGGAACCAGCGCGGATACAGGTCGGTGGGCGCGCCGGGCGCGGTGATTCCAAACGTGAGTCCTTCCAGCGCGGCGAAGCGCTCTTCGAGCGGCGACTCGCGGCTGACTCCCTTTTCTTCGAGTACGTCCGTGCGGACGACGAGATTCATGGTCAGGCTGTTGACGATGCTGTAAACCAGGACGACGTCGCGCCCCTCCGATTGCAGGTTCGCCACATCTTCAATGCCAATGTCGGTGAATTCCGCCAGCCCCGCAACCAGCGCGCTCGCGCCAAGCTGACCGCTGTCGATCTGGATAAATTCAAGCTCAATGCCTTCGTCCAGAAAGTAGCCATTTTCCAGGGCGATGAACACCGGCGCCATCGTCGTCACGAGAAACCCCGCCTGCGTGACCTCGACCGGCTCATCCTGCGCCGCGGGCGCGGCGGAGACGGCGAGCGAACTCAACGCGATCCCGACGATACACGTAAGGACAAGACCACGATGACGTATTGTCCAG
>CALMDI010000829.1 GCA_937864975.1 uncultured Chloroflexota bacterium
GTCGAGCAACTACCGCATCAACTGGGAAAACGAAGAGTTCGACGACCTGCTGCGGCAGGCGCCCGTCACCTTCGACCAGGCGGAGCGAAACGCGCTCTACATGCGCGCGCAGGAAATCCTTCAGGAAGAACAGCCGTGGATTTATCTCATCCGCCCCAACAATCTGGTTGCCTACGACGCGCAGCTTATCCTGCCCGAACTCAGCAGCCTCAATCAGCTTTTCGGGTCGGTGCACCAGTGGGCATGGAGCGAATAGCGCCGGCATAAGCGGTCTAAGCGCTGGCACACGTCAGGTCTCAACCGGCGCATGGATGTCCTGCGCCGGTTGAGATGGAGATCGATTCATGCGAAACTACATCATTCGTCGCGTACTTCAGATGATCCCGGTGTTCTTCGGGATCACTTTTATCTCCTTTCTGATCATCCGGCTCGCGCCGGGCGATCCCATCGCGACGATGTATCCCCCCGAGGTCCTCGACCGGATTAATCAGGATGTGCTGCGCGAGCAGCTTGGACTCAACGATCCGATCCCCGTTCAGTACGTCAAAATGATGGCACAGTTCTTCAACGGGGAATTGATCTCGTTTCAGGAACGGCTGCCCACCTTTACCCTGATTGCCGAGCGCTTGCCCATTACGCTGCTGTTCACGCTGCTGGCGATTGTTTTCGCGCTCGTCATCGGGCTGCCTATCGCGCTCATCTCGGCAATTCGCCCCTACTCGAAGCTCGACAACGTGCTCATGGTCGGCGCGCTGGCGGGCTTGTCCGTCCCGCAGTATTGGCTCGCGCTGGTACTCATTCTGGTCTTCAGCGAGCAGCTTCGCATCCTGCCCGCCAGCGGCGTCCGACCCGTCGGCGCTGGCGGCGACAGCGTGAGCGCGATGCTGCCCTATCTGATTATGCCGACCGCGGTGCTCACGCTCGGCTTGCTGCCGTCGGTGATCCGTTATACCCGCTCCAGCCTGATGGACGTTTTGAGCCAGGATTACATTCGCACGGCGCGCAGCAAGGGACTTCAGGAACGAACGGTCATCGTGCTGCATGGGCTGCGAAATGCGCTTATCCCGGTTGTTTCGATCATTGGTGCGATTTTTCCGGTGCTGCTTGGGGGCGCCGTGCTCGTGGAATCGATTTTCGGGCTTCCCGGCATCGGTCGGCTTGCCGTGCGCGCCGCCCAGAACCGCGATTTCCCGATGGTGCTGACGCTGAATATGTTCGCGGCCGTGATGGTGCTGGTTTCCAACCTCGTGACCGATCTTATTTATACGCGACTCGATCCGAGGATTCGTCTGGAATGACCAGGGTGCAGACTGCCGACACCAGCCAACTGGTCGCCGCGCTGCGAGACGCGAATCGTACCCGCGGGACGCGCTCGCGCCGCTTTGCCGCTCGCATCCTCAAGAATCCGCGCGCCGTGGTCGGGATGATCCTGCTCCTGCTGTTCTGCTTCATGGCAGTTGCCGCGCCGTTCATCGCGCCCTACGAGCCGGAAGCGCAGCGCATCGCCGACCGTCTCAAGCCGCCGAGCGCCGACCACTGGATGGGTACCGACGCGCTCGGTCGCGACATCTTCAGCCGCGCGCTCTACGCGGCGCAGATATCGATCCCAATTGGCATTTTCGCGATGGTGGTTGCCCTCGTGGTCGGCGTCTGTATTGGCTTGCTCTCCGGCTATTACGGCGGCTGGATCGACAATATCCTGATGCGCCTCACGGACATGCTGCTTTCCTTTCCGATTTTCTTTCTCCTGCTCACGATCACCGCCCTGTTTGGACGCACGATTCCCGTGTTGATTCTCATGCTCGGACTGACCTCGTGGGGCGTCAACGCGCGTGTGGTGCGGGCGCAGGTGCTGTCGCTGAAGGAAAAGGAATTTGTGGAAGCCGCGCGCTCACTGGGCGCGTCGCCCGGTCGCATTATCATGCGCCACATTTTCCCCAACATCGTGCCGATTTTGATTGTGGACGCGACGCTCCGCGTGGCGCTGGTGATTTTGATCGAGGGTGGGCTGAGCTTTCTCGGCGTTGGCGTTCAGCCCCCGACGCCAAGCTGGGGCAACATGATCTCGGACGGCGGGGCGCTGCTCCGACGCGCCTGGTGGGTGAGTGTCTTTCCGGGCATCTTCCTGTTTCTCTGTACGATCTCCTTCAATCTCGTCGGAGATGGACTACGCGACGCGCTCGATCCGCAGCTTCAACGGTAGCGCTCGTCAGGCGGCGAATGGACACACCGAAAAAGTCCGAGGTCTACGCGATCACGAAGAAAGCCATCATCGCCGGAGAGCTAACGCCGGGGTCGATTATTAACGAGAACGATCTGGCGAGCCAGTTCGGAGTCAGCCGAACCCCTGTGCGCGAAGCGCTCCTCATGCTCGGTCTCGAAGGGCTGGTGGAAAGCCTGCCCCGCGCGGGCTACCGGATTACGCAAATCACGATCCGCGACGTTCAGGAAGCGTTTCATCTGCGCGAAATTCTCGAAGTGGACGCAATTCGCCTCGCCGCCGCCCGCATCACCGAGCGCGACCTGGCGATCTTAGAGGAAAAGAAACAGGGAATCCCGCCGGAAATTAACCCCGGCTACAACCGCGACTTTCACCTCACCATCGCGCGCGCGTCGGGCAACATGCGTCTCGCGCGCCTCGTCGAGCAGCTTCTGGACGAGATGGAGCGGATGATTATTTACGACCCGCAGATCGCCGGACCCGCCGTCCCCGACGAACACGAAGCGATCATCGAAGGACTGCGTCACCGCGACCCGCAAGCCGCGCAGGAAGCCATGCGTCACCACATCTGCGCCGTCAAGGAGCGCGTCTTGCAGCGCTTTTAAATTCATTCTCCCATTGAGTTCTCCTCTGAGCGATAACACTACGTCTCATTTTCATAACCTCTCCTTGTCCTTCCCTCTCCGTTGACAGGAAGGGATTTAGGGAGGGGTTGAGGCGACGCTAATCTGGAAACAGATTAACTTGATGCCTCCGGGCAAGCGGCTTGCTCGCCCTCGTTGTCGATTCGGCGCGTGAAGGTGAGCACGCTATAATTCGCGCGTTGCTGCCGAGGCGAATTCTTCCCCACAATGCCCGATTCCTATTCCCATGACGAGTTTATTTCGCCGTTTGCGTGGCGCTACGGCTCGCCGGAGCTGCGCGCGCTGTGGAGCGAGAAGCACAAGCGTCGCACGTGGCGTCGCATCTGGCTGGCGATGGCGCGCGCTCAGGCGTCGGCGGGGCTGGTCACGTCCGCGCAGGTCGCCGATCTCGCGGCTCACGTCGATCACGTCGACATCGAAAGAGGGCTGGCGGTTGAGGCTCAGATG
>CALMDI010000830.1 GCA_937864975.1 uncultured Chloroflexota bacterium
GCTCACCACTGCGTTTGTGGTCCCGCTGGCGGGAACCCGACCCCCTGCCCCCTCCCCGAAATCGGGGAGGGGAATAAAGTCGGTGTCTGGGCGCAGCATCTTGTGTATGCGACGCTACCAGAGCATTTGTCCCAATCACCTTGAAGATCAGACGCGCTCCAATTCGCTGACTGTGGATACGTTTCTTACGGCCCGCAGGTAGAGCGCGCGCGGGTCGCGCCCGAACGCCAGGCGTTTCGCCCACGTGGTCGGGATTGCCTTCAGTTCGCCCGCCCTGAGTGCGATGGGCGGCGGCACGTCGAAACCGTTTTCGGCTAGCACGTCCCGAACGCGGCTTCCACCGTCCTCAAGTGACCAACCGGCTTCCGCCAGCGCGCCCCCATTCAGGCGCACTTCGAGCATGGTGTTCGGACGGGCAACCCGCCTAAGACCCGCCAGCAGCGCCGGGTCATTGGCGAGTAAGCCTTCCAGCAGACTGCCCCACGGAAAGTTGATCGTGACCTGCGACGCCAAACTGCGCAGCGCAGCCGGCAAGCCCTGAGCGTTCGCGATGATGAACAGCGCGTTCTCCGGCGCGACGCGCGAGACATCGCGCAGATTTTCGCGGCAGGCGTCGATGCCGATGACGAAGGCGTTCGGGCACGCCCGCGCGAGGTGCGCGACGAAGCGCCCGTCGCCTGTGCCGATGTCGACGTGAATGGCGTCGTACCCTGCCAGTCGCTCGACAAGCGCCGGTTCGTCGATAAACGAGGCGTGTTTGCCTCGAATGATTTCCATAACCTCCTCCTGTTTTGTCGTGTCATCGGGTGGACAGAGACAAAACAGGTTGGAGGCGCGCGGGCACGACCGGAGATGCCAGCCGTGCAACGTCAGGCACCGTCGAGGTCATCGGGTGTCGGTTTTAGACGGACTCGGAGAAACGCAAAACAAGCCCGGAGGGCTAAAGGATCAGGCTCGAATAGGGTTGTGACTGAGGATCAGCAGGGCGGACGGGCGAGAAACTTCCGATTGCACATGAGTCAGCTTCTTTTCGAGTCGAGCGGTATCGCGATTTCATTATAGCACGGAAGGCTTGGTGACCGGGTCAATTGCAGAACTCGAAAGAAATCAAGGACACAAGGAAAAGAGCTAACGCAAAGGCACAAAGATCGCTAAGGCGCAAGGGGGCGACCGAGCCGGTCGCCCCTGCGACTTCATGTCCTCATGATTCCCCACTCCTGTAATTGGCAAAGGACATTTATTGTGGTCTAATATTACGGATCGGAAATTTTCGCATCTACTCAGGAGCGTTGCATGTTTCATCCGTCGAATTCAATTAAAATGATTTTCTTTGCAGCCCTCATTCTTGGGCTGGTCAGCATCGCATTCGCGCTGCCCGCTGCCGCTGAGGAACCCGTCACCTACTATGCGCTTGGTTATCAGATCGTCTGCCTGACCGCGAGCGGCAACACCACCAACGATGATTCGTTAGCGACCACCATTGCCGTGCTGCATCCTGATTTTGTCGATCCCATCGTGTGGGCTCAGATCGCTGACGTAGACACATCGGAAGGCAACCAGCTTCTGGACGAAGCGCCGGGCGTATACGGCGGCGTGCTGAGCCTGTACGCGCTGGCAGGCGGCGGCTACCAACTGATCGGGTTCGACAACACCGGCAAGTTTGACGACTACGAGTTCTCCGGCTGCAATCCACTGATGGATCTGTCGCCCGCAAGCCCTGACGACGATGACAACAGGGAGTGCAATCAGGAGTCGGTCACGAGTGGTTCTTTCACGAATTCCTGGGAACGCTGCCTCTCGGATGGTGAATTATGCACGCGAGGCTCACTCAGTGAGGGAGACACCAGCGAGCATTATAGCTTCTGCGAATCGGTTGTGGATGATCCATCGGAGTGCCCG
>CALMDI010000831.1 GCA_937864975.1 uncultured Chloroflexota bacterium
GGCAAACCGGTCTCCACTTTTCCGACCGCGCCCTGCTGCAAGAGGCGATGACGCATCGTTCCTACCTGAACGAGCACGCCGATCCGTCGCTGGTGCAGAACGAGCGGCTCGAATTTTTGGGCGACTCGATCATCAGCTTTCTCACGGCGGACATGCTGTTTCACCGTTTCACCAACGTGACCGAAGGCGAGCTAACGCGGCTGCGCGCGGCGCTGGTACGCACCGAGGCGCTGGCGGGGCTGGCGCAGGACTGCGGCGTGAACGACCTGCTGCGCATGGGGCGAGGCGAGGAAGTGAGCGGCGGACGCCAGCGACCGAGCAACCTGTGCGGCGCATTTGAAGCGCTGGTCGGCGCGGTCTATCTCGATCAGGGGTTAGAAGCGGCGCGGGCATTTGTGATGCCGCGCCTCGAAGCGCTGCTGGAGCAGGTGCTTGCCGACCAGTTAGACAAGGACGCGCGCTCGTTACTCCAGGAGTGGAGCCAGCGCGAGCACAGCCTGACGCCCGCGTACCGCATTGCCTCGGAAGCCGGACCCGACCACGAGAAGGAGTTCACCGTTGAAGTGCTGGTAGGCGATCAGGTTGTAGGGCGCGGCGTCGGCAGAAGCAAGCAGACCGCCTCGCAGGCGGCGGCGCGCGACGCGATGGGGCGCGTCGGGCGATCTACGTAGCGCCGCCTGTTCGTCGGCACCAAAAGTGGACAGTTGGGCGAAAATGTCGAATAATATCCCCCGGTTCTAGAAATTATAAGGGGTGATGAAAATGCAGTCAGATGTTTACTACCGAATTCGGGTTAAAACACTCATCATCATTGGGATTGTGGTGCTGGCAGCGGGGTTGTTCGGGACGCTCACACTGGCGCAGGATGGTCTGCCGACGGATTTACGCATCAATCTGGTGCATCACTTTGGCGGCGATGTGCTGTACTGCGTGGATCGCTTCTTCAACCCAACCACCCAGTATTCGGATGATGGATTGGGCGGCTTCCGCCTGCTGGATATCGACGGGCAGGTGTTGTGGTTCGTGCCGACAACGCCGACCATTCACGACGCGACGGAAAGGTCGATAGCCACGGGGCAGGGACAGCTCGTGGCGCGCGGGCAGGGAACGTACGGACCGGTGGAATTGTGGACATACGTGAACCCCGATGGCGACACGTTCTTCACCTTCTACGGCTTCGACGAATATGTGAAGCCAAATCAGATATCGTTCAAGTTCTGCGAGCCGGTCGGTCCCGGTCAGCCGGAGCCGCGTCAGGTGCCGCGTGACACCGAGGACCCGATCTGCGAGCCGCCCATAGGCACGGATCCGAGAAGCATTGACGTATACTGTCGGTGTCTGGTGGCTGCTGGGCTGCCGGTTGATTTCATGTGCACGTCATAGACACGGCGGTAGTCAACGACGTGACGCCTGAAGGTGCGGGGCTTCGGCTCCGCACTTTTCGATTCAGGCGCGCAGCGGGTCGTTCGGACGGGCAGTAAAGTCGAAAATATTGACCCTTGTTATCCTAAAAAAGTCTGAGATAATACCTTTCAGTAGAGTTCACAAATCCCCAGCCAACTTCTCTAATCCGTGCTCCTGTTGATCTAACAAGACCGCTGCTTCCAGAATTTTTGCTGAACCCGATTTTTTGTCTCTATTAAACCCTTTCAGTAGTGGTCACTCACATAAGTGATGAGTCCACAATCACAGACCATTTCATGGCTTAACAGCACTTAGCGTTTTGCCACTACTGGAAATTCGTTTCTCATCGAGCAGGAGTCTCAAATGTCCAAGAAATTGTATGTT
>CALMDI010000832.1 GCA_937864975.1 uncultured Chloroflexota bacterium
TTCACGAAGACAGGATAGCGCAACTGACTCGTAATGCGCGCGATGATCGCGTCCGCATCCGCATCCCACTCGGCGCGCGTGAAGCCGATGGAGTCGACCACCGGCACGCCGTGCTGGCGCAGGACGGTCTTGGTCATCAGCTTGTCGTTGGCAATGGCGGACGCGAGGACGCCGCAGCCGACGTAGGGAATATCGGCAAGCTCGAATAACCCTTGCAGCGTGCCGTCTTCGCCATGCGAGCCGTGAATTGTCGGGAACAGCACGTCGAGGCGCTGGACGCTGCTTTTCGCGAACAAGCCCGACGGCGTGGGGTTCACGATCAGTCCGTGGTGCTGCACGCTTGGCGACAGCACCACAGGGTCGACGCCTGGCAATTTTACGACGTCGTTTTGATAATTCTTGAGATCGCGCAGCGGCTCGCCCGAAAACCACCTGCCGTCGCGGCTGATGTAAATCGGAATGACCGCATAGCGCTCCGGGTCGAAAGCTTGCATGACCTGGTGCCCGGTGACAATCGAGACGTCATGCTCGACGCTGCGCCCCCCGAAGATCACGCCGACGCTGGTCTTGCGCTGTGCGCTCATCTGCTCGTCCTGTTCTGTGCGTCACGACCCGCTCAACCGCTGCTCCAGACTCTCCACGGCGGCGGCAATATCGGGGTTGACCTCGTCGCCCATCAGCTCAATATAATGCTGAAGGTGCAGCAGCGCATCTTCAAAGCGCTCTTCGTCGATGTAAACCAGCCCCAGACCGAGATACGGCTCGGCGAAATCCGGTTCCAGCAGCAGCGCGCGGTTGAAATCCTCGATGGCGTCTTCGTAGTTCTCTTGCAGGTAGTAAATGCTGCCCCGGTTATAATATGCCTCGGTCAGCGCCGGGTTCAGCTCAATCGCGCGGCTGGCGTCGTCCAGCGCGCGCTCGTACTCGCCCATCAGCCCGTAGGCGTTCCCCCGCGCGGCATACCCGTCGGCGTATTCCGGCTTGATTTCCAGAACGCGGTCAAAATCGGCAATCGCGCGATCCAATAGCCCCGCCTGCACGAACAGGTTGCCCCGGTTGTAGAAGGCGTCCACCAGCGTCGGGTCAAGCTCTAGCGCTCGGTTGTAATCTGCCAGCGCTTCCTCGCGCGCGTCGAGCGCGGCATGGATTTTGCCGCGAATGTTGTACGACGCCGCCAGCGAGGCGTTCAGGTCGAGCGCGCGGTTCGCGTCTGCCAGCGCCAGCTCGTACTCGCCCAGATGATAATACGCATTGGCGCGTCCGCTGTAGGCGGGCGGGAAATTGGCTTCCAGTTCCAGTGACCGATTGTAGTCTTCCAGCGCCGTTTCATACTCGCCAAGCCCGACGTACACGTTGCCACGGTTGTAGAGCGCATTCGCATAGTCCGGGTTGCGGCTGAGGACGAAGTTCAGATCGCGCAGGGCGTTTTCGAACCGATCCAGCGAATACGACGCCCGACCACGGTTGTTATATGCAGCCAATAGAGTCGGATCGAGCCGAATGGCTTGGGTGAAATCGTCGATTGCCTGTTCGTAGCGCCCCAGTTCCAGCAGCACGCCGCCGCGATTGCTGTACGCTTTCGCGTAGGTCGGGTCGAGCGCGATAGTGCGGTCGTAATCTGCCAGCGCCATGTCGTTGCGGCGGATCACGGCATACGCCGCCCCGCGGTTCATGAAGGCTTCCGCGAAGGTCGGATCAAGCTCGACAGCGCACGTAAAGAGGCTAATCGCCGCTTCAAAATCGTAGACTTCGATCCGTTCGTAAGCAAGCTCGACAAACCGGCTTGGCGCGAGACCCGGCTCGCAGGGCGTGGCGGTGACATCCTGGGCGTTCGTCGTGGCGGGCAGCCACAAGGCAAGGGCAAAGGCGGCAATCAGCACAGCAAATTTTGTCAACGGGCGTTTCCTTTTCGCCTAGCCCTTCGTCGATTCGAGACTGACGACGTAGACGGCGAAGATGGCAATACTGGCGACGAGTTGGACGGCATAGCTCAGGAGGTACATCTTGAACGCGGTTTTACCGGCGCGCGCTGCCTGCCGAACCTCACGCCTGTGGATGAACTCGACCAGCAGCGCCCCGATGACGCTGCCCAGTAGCGTTCCTGCAATCGGCACCGGGATTAGAAACGTCCCCAGAATGCCGCCGATAAACGCGCCGAGCGTGCTCTGACACGACAGCGACCCGGTGCGAATGCCGAAGAACGGCAGCCACAGGTCGCTTGCCGAGCCGCCGATCATGAGCAGCGTCACGACGAGCACCGCCGCGGGGGTCATGCGCTGGAAGCCTTCCAGCACCGCGAAGATGATCGCCACCGCCCACACCAGCACGGGACCCGGCATCACCGGAACGAACGACAGCATCAGCCCGGCAATCATGAGAATGGTAGCGATGAGGATCAGGGTCGATTCGGCAAGATCCATCAGGGTCGATTCGTTAGCGAACAGAATACGTGTCGGGCAGATCGTTCAGGAACAGAACCGTGTCGCCCGCGCGCAGGTTATTTTGATACCACACGACCGAGTCGGCAAGGGTGTTTACGACCATCAGGCGTTCGGCGGGGAAACCGGCGGTCAGCAGCCCGTCCCTAATCGGTTCGGTTTGCTGCGCTCCGACGAGGATCACGTCGGTCGCGTACTGCGCTGCCGTCTCGCCAAGTTTGCGATTTTCACTCTCCATCAGCGTGCCAAGCTCGACCATGCCGGGGGTAATCAGGAGCCGCCGCCCGCCTTCGTGCATCCCCAGCACGCGCAGCGCGCTGACCACGCCCGCCGGGTTGGCGCTGTAGGCGTCGTTCAAAATCGTGATACCTTCCGCCGTCGCCTGCCGCACGAGGCGGCTTTCCGAGGGCTGAAGCGTCCGCGCGCGGCGGGCAATGTCCCGCAGCGGAATGCCCTCGTGAACGGCGACCGCGGCGGCGAGCAGGATATTCGTCACGTTGTGGATGCCAAGCAGCGGTGTTTCCACCCGCGCTTGCTCCTGGGTTTCCCGGTCGGTAATCGTAAAGCGCAAGCCGTCGAGCGTTTCTTCGACGTCGGAGGCGATCAGGCGCGGTCCATCCGCGGGCGCATTCGCCGCGTCCGCTTCCCGGCTCACGCCAATCCGCGTCGCGGGATAACCTTTTGCCATCATGTCGCGCACGAACGGGTTATCCCAGTTGAACACCCCCACGCCGTCCGGCGGCAGCGCCTTGATAAGCTCGTACTTCGCCTCGGCGGTGCGTTCCAGGCTGCCAAAGCGCTCCAGGTGCTGCGGACCGATCTCGGTGACGATGCCGATGGTCGGGCGGGTCAGGTCGGCGAGGCGCGCGATCTCGCCGGGAATGTACGCGCCCATTTCCGCGATGAAGTAGTCGACGCTGTGATCGGCCGCGAGGTCGTTGTTGATGGCAATGGAGATGCCCATGAGCGTGTTGTAGCTTTTGGGCGTGGCATAGGCGTGGTAGCGCGCGCCGAGCAGGTGCGCGAGGATGTTTTTCGTCGTCGTCTTGCCGTAGCTGCCTGTGATGCCGACCACGACCGGATGCACCTCGTCCAGCACGCGCCGCGCCCGCGCCA
>CALMDI010000833.1 GCA_937864975.1 uncultured Chloroflexota bacterium
CATAGCCGTCGGTGTGCGGGGGTAAAAAGCGCGTGACTTCTTCGATGGGCATCGACAGGTCGGCATCGCAGATGAAGCGGAACGCGCCCCGCGCCGCCAGCATACCCGCCCTGACCGCCAAACCCTTGCCGCGGCTCTGCACCTCGATCAGCCGGACGTAAGGATGCGCGCGCGAAAATTCGCGGGCGACCTCGGCGGTGCGGTCGCGGCTGCCGTTTTCGACCACGATCACTTCGGCTTCATAGGGCTGCGCTTTGAGGAAAGCGTCGATTTTTTCGAACGCCAGTGGGAGACGATGCTCCTCGTTATGCGCCGGGACGATAATGGATAACAGCGGACGGGCGCCCTGATCCAACCGTTCACTCCGCTCGTGGCGATGGGTGGTGACTGCTCTCGCGTCGCGCAGACCGGACACGAACGCTACTCCCTCGGAGGCGATAACATCGATTCGAGATCGGCGATTGCCACGCGCCGTGTCGCCTGCACCGCGCGGCGTTTTTTCCACATGCGCGGCAGGCTGAGCAGCCCCGCCAGCATTCCCCGCAGCCGCGCCCGCGCCGCCTGACCACGCCACGCGCGCAGGGCTTCCAGCGCCAGCCGCATCTGCGACCGGATCACGCTCCCGCCGTGCTTGCGCCACAACTCGGCTGGATAGTTCTTCGCCAGAATGTAAAGGAGATTGCGCCCGTCATAGTAGCTGGCGGTCACGCCGCCGCCGGTCGCCGAAAGACGATGGTACACGATTGCGGCAGGCGTGTAAAGACAGCGCCACCCGGCAAGCTGCGCCCGCCAGCCGATGTCCACGTCCTCGCCGGAGAAGAAGAAATCGTCGTCCAGCCGCCCGATCTGGTCGAGCATCGCGCGGCGATAGACGGCGGAGCCGCCGCACGCGCTGAAGACGTAGTCCTCGCGGTCGAACTGTCCTTCGTCCTTCTCCCAGACGCCGCGGTTGCCCGCCCGCCCGTCAACGGTGAAATAATCGCCCGCGGTGTGGAAATGGTCGCGCTGATCGAACAGCAGCATCTTGCTCGCGACGCTGCCGGCGTCGGGATGGCGCGTGAAAGCATCGACCACCGCCAGCACCCAACCGGGAGCGACTTCGGTATCGTTGTTGAGCAGGGCAATGAATTCGCCATGAGCGGCTTCGATGCCGGCGTTGCACGCGCCCGTAAAGCCGCGGTTCGTGTCCAGCGCGATCAGCGTCACCCACGGGTAATCGCGCTCAAGCAGCGCCTGAGAGCCGTCGGTTGAGGCGTTGTCCACGAGGATGATTTCCGTTTCTGGGTAAGTTTGCTTCTGAAGTGAATCGAGGCAGGTGGGCAGGAAACGCGCGCCGTTCCAGTTGGGGATGACGATGGAGAGCAAGCCGGGGGTGCTCATGATGAAAAGGTGCCCCCGCTCCACGCCTGGGGTTCCCGCCAGAGGCGGGAACTACGGTCGATGACATCGACCCCCAGCAGCCCTCCCCCATAAAGAGGGAGGGGAGTAAGCGAAATCTTTTTAAAGTGGCTCATGATATCTCGGCGGGGAATTCCTTGAGAAGCGCCCCTAACTGCCCGATCACGTCCCCGCGTCCGTCGACATTCTGAAGCACCCGATGGTGCAGCGTCGGCGGCTCGAACTGCGCGCTAATGCGGCGGGCGTCCTCTAAATCGATGAGGTAGCTCGTGCGCTGCAAAAAGCGAGATTCGATGAGATCGGGCGGGCTTTCGACGCGAATGAAATGCGCCTGCGGAAACGCCGCCTGAATGACGCGGCGATGCTTATCCTTCATCAGCGTCTGGGCAACGGCAAGACGCTCGTGCTGCGCCGCGAGACGACGCATTGAGGCGACGACACGCTCGAAAAAGTGGTCGCGCATGGCGTCCGTCACGGGCTGCTTGGTCGCCAGCGCCCCGCGCATGGAATCCGGCAGATCGTGATCGGCATCGTGAAAATAGAAGCCGAACTCGTCACGCAGAATGCGCCCGACGAAGGATTTTCCCGCGCCGGGAACGCCAAACAGAAAGAGGATCATCGCGCGGGATCGACTTTCACGACGCGAGCAGCCCGTCCGCCCGCAGAAAGGCATCGACCGCCTCCTGCCACGGACGCAGTTTGACGCCGACAGACGCGCCTGCAAGGTTCACCAGCCCGCAGTAAGGTGGCGGCGTGGACAGGCGGTTCCACTCGAAGGTGCTGATTTTCTCCATAGGCGTGCCGGTAAAACCCGCGCGGTCGAGGGCGTAGCGGGCAAAATCATAGCGCGACGTCCAGCCCTCGTTGACCAGATGATAAGTACCATAGCGCCCGCTTTCGACGAGCTCGGCAATCGAGTCGGCAAGGTCGTTGGTGTACGTCGGATTGGCGACCTCGTTGGCGACCACACGCAGCGAATCGCCCGCCTGCGCCGCGTTCAATATCGTCTGAATGAAGTTTTTGCCGCCGTTCGCGAACAGCCATGCCGAGCGCACAATATAATGCTTGGGATTGACCTGCATCGTGCCCTGCTCGCCCACCCACTTGCTGTAGCCATAGGCATTGGGAGGATTCGGTACATCATATTCATAATAGGCACGGTTCAGCCGCCCATCGAAAACTTCGTTGGTGCTGACGTAGACAACCGCCGCGCCGACCTCCACCGCCGCCAGCGCGATATTTTGCGCGCCAAAACCGTTGATCCGGGTCGCGCGCTCAGGCTCGCGGGCGCAGCCGTCCACATCCGTCCACGCCGCCGGATTCAGGACAAGCTCCGGCTGCGCGCTCGTGATGCGGGCGCGCGTGGCGGCGAAGTCCGTCATGTCGAGCTGGTCGCGGCTCAAGGCGGTCACGTCGTGCCCGCGCGCGCTGAACACCGCATTTAAAGCGCTGCCGAGCCGTCCACTCGCGCCGGTGATGAGAATACGCATTCGATACGAACCCCTGTCCGCAGCCGCTTTCAGAAACGGAGAACGGAAGTCGAGACCTACTCCCTGATTTTACTCGCGATGCAATCTCCAAACAGCCTCACCACGCCCGCGCTCTACCACAAATCCCGCTGTTTACGGTGGGGGATTCACCGAGGAGTCCGTCAGTTCTGGCAGCACGCGGATCATGCACCATTCCTCGTCTTTGTCGAAGGTGGCATCGTGGACAAATCCGTAGCGCTCGTAAAACCCAATGCCGATCTTATTGCGCTCGTGGACGTAACAGAAATAGCGACGGATGCCGCGCGCGCGCAGTTCCGCCTCTCCGAGTCGCAAAAGCTGTGAGCCGATCCCCTGACGCCAGTGATCCGGCGTCACGTACAGGCGAAACAGGCGGCAGTGTCCATCGCGCACGCCGAAATGCGCGAAGCCAACCACGCGCTCGCCATCGCGCGCCACGTGGAAAATGTCATGCGGGTTAGTGATGGAGGTCTCCAGCGACTCGGCGGCGTATGCCTGTTCGAGGAAGCCGTAGTTGTGGCCGACCGTCGGGCCGAAGACGACCGTCATGTGCGGGTCGGCGGCCTTGATCGCCGTGTACGAGCGCTG
>CALMDI010000834.1 GCA_937864975.1 uncultured Chloroflexota bacterium
GTCTTACTGTTCGCGGTCGTCGTCGCCTGCGCCGGACCGCCCGCGCGGGCGGTGGTCGCCGTGCTGGTGATTTCGCTGCTCTTCAACAGCGTGATTGTCATTTTGCAGGCTCTGAATCAGGGGTCGTTGGGTCTGGAAGCACTGGGCGAGTTCGAGTTTCGCCTGGGACTACCGGGCGCGAGCATTTTGCAGGCGGCGGATTTACGCTACGTGCGCCCGATGGGGCTGATGCCGCATCCCAATCTCGCCGCCGGGGCGCTGGTGGTTGGTCTGCTGGCGTCGGGCGCGCTCGTGCTGTCGGAGCGGCGCGCGCTGCGCGGGCTTGGCACGCTGGCGGTCGCGCTCGGCATGTGGGCGCTGCTGCTCACGTTCTCGCGCGGCGCGTGGGTGGCGCTGGCGGCGGGGGTGTTCGCGGTTTTACCGCTGCTGCGCGCGCATCTGCGGCGGCGCGAGCTGCGCGTGCATGTGGCGATCACGCTGGGGGTGGCGCTGGCAGTCGGCTTGTCGTTCTTTATCGCCTATCGCCCGCTGCTGGCGGCGCGCGTGGAAGCGACCGAATCGGTCGAGCTTCGGTCAATCTCGGATCGCGTGGTGTACGCCGATTTCGCCGGACGGTCGATTAGTGAGCGTCCGATTCTGGGGGTCGGGATCGGCAATTTCCCGTGGCGCACGAGCTACTATCTGGTCGAAACGGACTTCGATCTGCGCGGGGACAACGTGCATCACGTTCTACTGTCGGTCTGGGCGGAGTTGGGCGTCGTCGGGCTGGCGCTGGTGGTCGCGGCGCTGATCGTCGGAATAGAGGCGGGGGTGAGAAGAATCAAAACCCCACCCCCCCGCCCGGGGTCAGCGCAAAGCGCTGACTTCAGTTCGCCGGAGGCGAACCCCCTGAGCGCCCTCCCCGACTTCAGGGAGGGGGAGCAGGTCGCGGATGATTCAACGTTTAGAGTCTCTGGATGGATGGACGAACGGGTGGCGAGGGTGGCGCTGCTGGGGGTGGTCATGGCGCTGCTCGCCGCCGGGCTGCTCGATCATTACCCGTGGACGCTGCTTCACTTCCAGTTGGCATGGTGGGCGTGTGTGGCGGTTGTCATGAAACGGGTGGTCGCTTAGCTCCCTGCCGTGTGCGGCAGTCTATGGATTATGGCGGCAAATCGAGTTCGAGGTCATCTACAAGCACGACGCGGATCGTGTGGATGCGTCTAAAGCCGATGTCATTTGTTAGAAAAACGTCGCATTGCGCGGTCAGGGCAACAGCCATTTGAAGCGCATCTCCTAAGCGGAGGTTGAATTGGGCGCGCAGGCACGCTGCTTCAACGGCAATAGGCGGGTTCAGTGACAGTGTGTGTAGGTTTGGCGTGGTGAGAAATAGAGCGGTGTATGCTTGTTCTAGTGCCTTGTCTTGTGCTTTAAGCGGTTTGGCAAGCGTTTCTGTAAGGGTAATCACCGACGTGAGAATTTGCAGATCCCGGAGATTGGTTTCGTGAAAAACCGCACGGATTTTGTCAACATACGCCGGATGCTGTGCAACCAGGTAAATGAAAGGCGATGTATCGACGAAGACGGTGCGTGCCTCGTCCAGCGCCCTCGAAATCCTCACCGATCCCATTCGTCCCGCAACTCATTCAAATACTGATTTATATCGACTGAGTCATCGCGCAAATGGGCGCCAACGCCTTTGAAATCCATAATACTGCCGGATTTTGCAGGCTGCTCCTCTGTCAGCGAGTCGAGGATCACCATCACAAGCTGCTTGCGTTCCTCAACCGGGAGCGTGCGGATTTGCTCCGCGATTTCTTGAAGTGTCACAGTAATACACCTTTCTCCATAGTGAACTATTGTATCATCGCCTTTCCATCTTGTTCTGGCATTTTGCGGTGCATCAATTAGCCGTCCGTCAATTCGTATAATTCCAGCAGCACGCCGCCGGTGGAGCGCGGGTGGACGAAGGCGTAGCGCGTGCCGTTCGGACGCGTCTTCGGGGTGTCGTTGATGAGTTCCGAGCCGCTGGCGGCAAGCTGCCTGAGCGCCGCCTCGATGTCATCCACTTCGATGCACAGGTGGTGCATCCCGCCGCCCGTCTTGGACAGGTACTTGGCAACGCCGCTGTCGTCGGTGATCGGCGTGCTTCTGTTCGTGCGGACGCAGCCCGGCGTCCCGGTCGAGACGCGGGCCGGGGAAGTCGGGCCGCGCGGTTAGGATGCGGTCATGCGGCTGACCGCCTGGGAGGAGGAGCGCCTCCTGATCTTCACGGCAGCGGAACTCGCTCGCCGTCACCGCGACCGGGGGCTGCGTCTCAACGCCCCGGAGGCGATCGCCCTCATCTGCGACGCCATGCTGGACGCCGCCCGCATCGGTGGGACGTATGCCGAGGTGGAGGCCGCCGGGCGCGCGGCCGTGACCGTGGACCAGGTGCTGCCCGGTGTCGCGGGCCTGGTGCCGGAGGTCCGCCTGGAGGTGCTGCTGGACGACGGCGTCCG
>CALMDI010000835.1 GCA_937864975.1 uncultured Chloroflexota bacterium
CGGCGGTACCTACGGTGGCAACGCGCTGGCGACGGCGGCGGCGCTGGCGACCATCCAGGTCATGCGCGACGAAAATTTGCCCGGCAACGCGGCGCGCGTCGGCGAACATCTCATGCGCGGCTTGCAGGAGCTTCAGGCGGAATACCCCGTCATTGGCGACGTGCGCGGGCGCGGCTTGATGATCGGCGTCGAGTTCACGCGCGACGGGCACGCGGACAAGGCGACGACCAAAGCGGTGCAGGCGGCGTGCCTGGAACGGCGACTGCTCCTGCTGACGTGCGGCTCGTATGAAAACGTCATCCGCTGGATTCCGCCGCTGGTGGTCAGCACGGCGCAGATTGACGGCGCGCTGGCGATCTTCGCGGATGCGCTGGCGGTCGCGGAAAGCACGGCGCGGAGCGCAGCAATCAATACCCCGCGCGCCGCGGTATGACATTCGCAGTCTGCGCTCGAAGTGCAGGCATCACCCTGTTTGTCCCGCTTGTGACGCAGGCTGAGGTTACGGAACTTTTAAACCGGAGCGCGCGTCCTATCCGCATAGCGGGTGCGCGTTCTCCAGGAGACAACAGGTAATGAAACGCGGATTTCTGCTGATGCTGTTGGTGGCGCTGCCGCTGGTGGCGATGGCGGCGGTGGGTCAGGCGGCTCCCGATGGCGGGATGGCTCCGGCAGTGACGATTACCCCGGTTTACGGCGACGAAGACCTTATGCCGCTCGTCACGCTGATGGAATTTGACCCGTGGCTCATGGTGATCGGCTCCGACTCGCCGCGCTTCGTCCTCTACAACACCGGGCAGATCATTTACTACGAGGACGACGCGGGTTACATGACCGTGACGCTGGACGAGGACGAGCTTGAACAACTTCTGGAACAACTCGACATCAGCGACGACTTCTACGCGCTGGACGAATACTACGACCTTTTGCTAAAGACCGACCAGCCGACCACGACGATTCAGGTCTGGCTGCCCGACAGGGGGGAGAAATCCGTCGGCGTCTATGGCGACCTGCGCCACGACCCGGAAGCGCGCGAACTCGCGCCGGAAACCTACGTCGCGTTATTCGACCGGCTCGCGTCCTATCGCAGCCCGAACGCCGAGAAGTGGCAGCCGGAAAAGTTCGAGGCGCTGCTGTGGACGTGGGACACGACCGCGGACGTCGAATGGCTCGACAGCTTCCCCGACCTCGATAGCCCCTTCGCCGTCCCGCGCCCGGACGATCAGTACAGCATTTACATCGACATTGATCTGCTGGACGAGTTCGAGCAGCTTCTGGAAGCGGGCAGCGCGGTGGAACTGGACGGCAGGACATGGGCGGTCTCGATGCGCCTGCCCTTCCCGCATGAGGTCGTCTGGGCTGGCGGCGTTGACCCGCGCGTGACCGCAATGACGCCGGAAGCAACTCCCGATGCTGACGAGTAAGCCCAGACGATAGCCAACTGAAACGGGCGCGGCAGGAAGACCTGACCGCGCCCGTTTATTCTCATGGAGAAGCCGCTTTAGCTTTCCTCGGTCGCCATCGGCTCGCCCGTAGCCTCGCCGCCGCCCGCGTCCAGCAGCCCGACGAGCGTCAGGTAATTCATGCCGTCGAACATATCCCACTCCGCCACGATTCGCCCTTCCTCGTCAAAGCGTGTCAGAAGCGAAGCGGGAATCTCGAACGCCGCGCCGTTGCCGGGAATCTGGGTGCCGTCGGCAAGGACGAAGGTGCCGGTGAAGGTGCCGGTGAAATAATAGCGCGTCATCACCCACTCCCCTTCCGCCACCTGATCCTCGACCACCAGGTTCCAATCGGGGAACGCGAATTCCAGCCCCTGCACCACCAGCGCCAGCGCGGCACTGTCGTAGGTGCCAAGCGGGTTGGTGTGCGTGAAACCGGGCGCGAGCCAGTCGGCTGCGGGGTCGTAGGTCAGCTCGTGCAGCGACTGCATGTGCGCGAGGACGGTTTCCTTGTTGGCATCTTCCATGCCTGTCGCCATCGGCTCTTCGACCGTCGTTTCCATCATGGCTTCTTCCGTCGCCATCATCGCGTCGTCCGCCATGTCGGGCGCGGGGATCAACCCAAGCTGCTGGAACAGGCTCAGGTTGTCATTAAACGTCCACTGCTCGACGATCTGCCCGTTCTCGTTGAAGCGCAGCCACACGTGTTCCTCGTAGTGAATCGGCGCGCCGGTCGGGGGAATGGCGCCGCTCCCATCAGGCGCGATCAGCGGATTTTCAAAGGTTCCGTCGAGGGTGAACAGGAATGCTGCCGTATCACCTTCGATGACGATGGGACCGGTCGACGTCGTACGATTGGTGATCGCCGCGTTGAGCAGTTCAAGCTGCTGCTTCAACTGGTCGCGGTTGGCTCCATCGGTGCTGTCGATGAAATCCTCGGCATAAACCTCGTCGATGACGTCGAGATTCCCCTGCGCAATGACTTCCTGCGCAACCCGCTCAACGGTCTCCTGCATTGCGTCGCGCATATCCTCCTGCGCGCTCACACTCATCGACAGAACGAGCGCCGACAATACAACAGAAATCAACATAAACAGACGAATGGTGCCCTTCATGGGTGATCCTCCTCAACTTTAAGATATCGATCACAATATTCGTCTTTGCATGAGTTCTGGATTTCGAGACGTGGAACTGTTTTAAGCGGACGCTTATAATCGTGCGATCTGACTAATCCTGAAACGAGTCATCTCATGGCAACCATCCACCTGATTACCGAACTGCCCGGTCCCAAAAGCCGCGAGATCGTCGCGAGGCGCGAGGCGGCGACTCCGCGCGGCGCGGGGAAGCTCACCCCGGTCGCGGTCGTCAAAGCGCGTGGCGCGGCGCTGACCGACGCCGACGGCAATACCCTGCTCGACTTCGCGGGCGGCATCGGCGTGCTGGCGGTCGGACACTGCCCAGCCACAGTCGTGAATGCGATCAAGGATCAGGCGGAAGATTTAATCCACCTGTGCGCTATCGTGGGCACGTACGAGCCTTACGTGCGCGTCGCGGAACTGCTCAACGAGGTCACACCCGGCGATTTTCCAAAGAAGACCGTCCTGCTCAACAGCGGCGCGGAAGCGCTGGAAACGGCGGTCAAGATCGCGCGCGCTTCTACAGGTCGCCCGGCAGTCATCGTCTTTGAGGGCGCCTATCACGGACGCACCAACCTGACGCTGGCGATGACCAGCAAATACGGGTTGTTCAAAAAAGGGTTTGGACCCTTCGCGCCCGAAATCTACCGCCTGCCCTTCCCGAACGTCTACCGCCGTCCGGCAGGCATGAGTGAAGACGCATTCGTGGACGATGCCGTGGCGCGGCTGGAAAACGCGCTGATCGCGCAGGTCGATCCGAGCGCGGTCGCGGCGATTGTCGTCGAGCCGGTGCAGGGCGAAGGCGGCTTCGTGCCCGCCCCGCGTCGATTTTTGGAGCGTATCCGCGAGTTATGCACGCAGCACGGGATGGTCATGGTCGCCGATGAAGTTCAGTCCGGCTTCGGGCGCACGGGGCGGTTGTTCGCCGTCGATCATTACGGCGTCGTGCCCGACCTGATCTGCACCGCCAAGTCGCTGGCGGCGGGAATGCCGCTGTCGGCGGTCACGGGACGCGCTGAGATCATGGACGGACCGCATCCCGGCGGATTGGGCGGCCCCAACAGCGGCAACCCGCTGGCGGGCGCGCCCCCGATTCTGGCGGTGAGAAGGATTCCCAAACCGTCT
>CALMDI010000836.1 GCA_937864975.1 uncultured Chloroflexota bacterium
GGCGGGCACGAGGTGAATCCTCAAGCGTCCCAGGCGATCGCGCACCACCGAACGCGCTCGCTGGAAGAGGGCTTGAACATCGCAAAGCATATCGGCGCGACCTTTAACGAAGTACTTGGCGGGTGGGCGCTCGGCGAGCTGCAGCGGCTTCGCGGTGAATACGAGGATGCCATTCTTAACTTGCAGACAGCGCTCGATACAGCGCGACCGATGGAATCCTTCCTGCCCTTCTTGGTCGTGATTCCGATGGCATCGCTGGGCAGCGCCTACTTCGCTCTGGGCGATGCTTACAATGCACAGGTCCGCGAGCTGCACGGGACGGCGCTGAAGATGCTGGAAAATCCCGGCAGTATGCCCGGCGGTGGCTCGGCATGGGCAGATATTGGCTACTGCGCGATGGCGCTTGGAAATCTCGGCACGGCGCGCGACGTGTTTCAGAAAGGGCTGACGATACCGAGCGTCCAGATGTTCGTCCAGCGACCGCGCCACATGATGGGGTTGGCGTATATCGAGATCGAGCAAGGCAATCTGGACGAAGCGGCAGCGTTGCTGGCGGAAGCGCGCGCTTTTGCCGAAGAGCGGCAAATGATGAACCTCTATCCTCATCTGGATTTTGCCGGGGGGCAGTTGCGGCTGGCGCGTAATGACTACGCGCAGGCATTGGAATATCTTAAGCACGCCGAGAAACGGGCGCTGGCGATGAAGCTGCGCCCGACCGTCTGGCAGGCGCGGATGGCGATGGCGCGCGCTCTGGATGCGCTTGGACGCCCCGACGAGGCGGATAAAAAGCGCAACGCCGCCCGCGGGATGATTGACGAAATTGCCAGCCTGTTTCGGGATACCGACCTTGCCGCCAGTTATGTGCGCGCCGCGACGCGGCAGGCGCTGGCGATTTAAGGCGCTTCCGCGGCAGGGAGCGTGAACGAGATGGTCGTGCCGGGACCGGGACGATCCTGAATCCAGATGCGCCCGCCATGCGCGCGTACCAGCCCTTCGCAAATGGCAAGCCCTAAGCCCGCTCCCTTGCGCCGCAGTTTTTTGTCCGCCTGCCGGAAGGCTTCAAAGACGTGAGCGCGATCTTCCGGCGCGATTCCTTCGCCCTCGTCGCTCACGTCGATCTGCAGCGCCTGATCGACGGCACTTGCCGACAGCGTGATCGTCGTGCGCGGCGGCGAGTATTTCACGGCATTATCGACCAGGTTGACGATGACCTGCGCGACGCGCTGCGCGTCCGCGACGACCGCCGGCAGCCCCGGCGCGATGTCCAGCACGAGCGTATTGTTCCGCGTAATCGTTTGCAGCTGCGCCATCGCCACGTCGAGAATCCGCTGGAACGGCATCGGCTCGACTTGAATAGACAGCGCGCCCGCCTGCAAGCGCGAGACTTCCAGAAGCTGCTCGACGAGCCATCTCAGCTTGTCGGCTTCGTCGTCCGCGATGTTCAGAAACTCGCGCCTCTGCTCCACATCCCACGTGACATCCTCGGCAAGCAGCGTGCTGATGAACCCCTTGATTGACGTCAGCGGCGTTCGCAGTTCGTGCGAAATCATGGCGAGGAATTGCAGCTTGAGGTCGTTGGCTTCTTCGGCTTGCGCCCGCGCCGCCTGCTCGCGTTTCAGCAACTCGGCAAGCTTCCGCAGTAACAACTCGCGCTCCCGGTCAATGCGCTTGCGCTCGGTGATATCGCGGGTGATGCCGACAATCCCGATGATAGTGCCATCTGTGCCTCGCAGCGGCATTTTCGTGGTCAGCGCGACAATCGGGGTGCCATCCTCTTTGACCGACGGTTCCTCGAAATTCACCTTCGCCTGCCCGGTGCGAATGATTTCCTGCTCGTCGTCAAAATAGCGCTGCGCCAGTTCAGAGGGGAAGAAATCGAAGTCTGTCCTACCGATGGTCTCGTCAACCGTCCGCGCCTTCATAATCATGGCGTGGACGAGATTGTTCATCAGGAAGCGCCCTTCGGTGTCTTTGACATAAACAAAATCGGGCAGATTGTCGATCAGCAGGCGCATGATGGTGCGCTCGTGTTCGAGCGTATCTTCGATCTTCCTGCGCTCGCTCACGTCGCGGGCGATGATCGCCGCGCCGACGATGTCACCGCGCTCGTTTTTCAGCGGCGCGACGCTCAGGGACACGACCTTGCGCGTGCCGTCTCGGGTAACGCGGGTGGTTTCAAAGTGGTCAACCGCCTCGCCGCGCGCGATGCCTTCCAGCATCAGGGGGATTTCGTCCGTCTTGTCTTCCGGCGACAGCATGAGGACCGACATTCCAACCGCTTCCGACGCCGTATATCCGAAAATGCGCTGTGCCGCCGCGTTCCAGCTTGTAATCGTCCCGTCGAGAGTCGTGGCAATGATGGCGTCGCTGGAATAGGTCACAATCGCCGCAAGCTGCGCCAGCGCGCGCTCCGTCTTGCGTTGCTCGGTAACGTCACGGAACACGAGGACAGCGCCGATTACCGTCCCCTCGCCGTCACGGATCGGCGCGGCGCTGTCGGCAATCGGATGCTCGACGCCGTTCTTCGCCAGCAAAATGGCATCATGGCGCAGAACCGTCGGCGTGCCGTTCTCTAACGCTGCGACAATAGGGTTGGCGAGCGTCTCGCGCGTGTCTTCCGCGATGAAGGTGACGACGGCATTCATCGGCTGTCCGAGCGCGTCGGATTCATGCCAGCCTGTAAGCAGCTCTGCCACGGTATTCAAAAATGTAATGCGTCCGTCAAGGTCGGTGGCGATGACGCCGTCGCCAATGCCCGCCAGCGTCACGCGGTAACGCTCTCGCTCCTGATAGAGCTTCTGGTCACTGAGCATGAGATCGGTAACGTCCTGAAAGACGTTGATCGCAAAACACACCCCGCCCGTCGCGTCGTCAAAGACGGGCGTCGAACGCACAATCGACCAGCGTTCCGCGCCGGTGGCGTTGACGCGAAAGCGAACGAGCGCTTCGGCGCCTTCGACGCCCTGAAGCGCCAGCCGACCGGGCATCCGTTCCAGCGGGAACGGCTGTCCCGCGGCATCCATCAACGTAAAGCGCTGCACGACCTGTGCAACAGGGGTTGAGACTAACTCCTCGACCGACGAAAATCCCGTTAGGCGCGCCGCGACGTCGTTCGCGAAAATAACCTCGCCTGAAGTCCCCTGTACCGTAATTCCATCGGCGACCGACCGGAGAATGGTCGCGAATTGGTCGCCCGATAGTGGGTTATGCACAACCGGCGGCGCTGGTTTTTGCGCGAAGACGAGCGCGATCCCCGACGCGATGGCGAACAGCAGCAGGCGCAGCACGTTGAGCACGGTTGGCTCGAACGGCTCGTCGCGAGGCAGGAGGAGCACAAACGCGAACAGGGAAAGCAGAAGCGCAAAAAAGGCAGCAGACGCGCCAGCATAGCGCGCCGTCAGGGCAACCGCGATGAGAAACAGGAGAAAGCGCGCGTCGGCGTAATCCGTGGGAATGAGAAGCGCGATCAGGGCAGCGCCGATGACGGCGAGCAGACCAGCCAGATTCCCCACCAGAGAAGTCCGAAGTTGAGCGATCATGAACGCCTGCCGACTCGGATAGACTAGAAGTATAGACGAACTTTGTTTCAGACAAAAAAGTCAAATGAAATTCTGGGGTAGTGCTCGTGCTGAAGCCACCGATACAGCCCTTCCGAGTTACGACCTTCCATTGCAACGGTCACACCAGCGGAACAAAAATGAAAAAGGTAAATTCACCTGCTGCGTGGGGGCGATTTCCATATACGAAACGAACACCTTCTGGCAGCATTAAGCGGCGGAGGAGAACGCCATGCGCCAGGACAATGCGGTCATCGAAACCGACCGGCTCGGTAAAGTTTACAGCGGTCGCAAGGGGCAGGTTCGCGCGCTCGACCGGCTCGATCTCTCCGTGCAGCCAGGCGAGATTTTTGGCTACTTGGGACCGAACGGCGCGGGCAAAACCACGACGATCCGCCTGCTGCTCGACCTGATCCGCCCGACCATGGGGCAGGCGCTGATCTTCGGGCAGGACGCTCGCGAAAACAGCGTTGAGCTGCATCGGCGTATCGGCTTTCTGCCCGGCGAGCTGAACCTCTGGAAAAACCTGACCGGCGATCAGGTGCTGGATTATGTCAATTCCGTGCGCGGGCGAAATGACCTGCCCTACGCGCGGCAGCTTTCCGAGCGCTTAAGCCTTGACATGGGCATTCGTGTGCGGTGTTATTCCAGCGGGAACCGCCGCAAGCTGGGGCTGGTCATCGCACTCATGCACAAGCCCGATCTGCTTATTCTGGACGAGCCGACCAATGGGCTTGACCCGTTGATACAGCAGATTTTTCACGACCTGATGCGTGAAACGCGCGCCGAAGGTCGCAGCGTGTTTCTGTCGTCGCACATTCTGAGCGAAGTTCAGGCGATTTGCGACCGCGTGGGCATTTTGCGAGGCGGGCAGCTACAGGCGGTCGAGACGGTATCCGCGCTGCGCAGTGCGGATTTCCGCTGGGTGACGCTGCGGCTGCGCGAGCCGGTTTCGCCGCGCCTGTTCGATGGGCTGCCGGGAGTCAGCGACGTCATTCAATCGTCGGACGGCATTCGCCTGCGCCTGGTGGGCGATTTCGACCCGCTGCTGCGCGCGGTTGAATCCGCCTACATTCTCGATATCCGAACAGAAGAACCGAGCCTGGAAGAAATTTTCCTGACGTATTACGGCAGTCACGCACTGAGCGCGACCTCCGTAGAAATGGCAGCCCGATGACCGGCGCGATCTTTAGCCATGCCCTGCGCCGAAACTGGCGGCAGATTTTGTACTGGGGACTTGGAATGGCGCTGCTCGGTTTCATCGTCATGTGGGTGATCCCCGACGTCGACGCCTTGCAGCGCACGACTGAAATGCTACAGGCGATGCCTCGTCCCCTGCTGCAATTCCTGAACGCGGACGATATGGCGGCGCTGGCGACGCCGGAAGGCTTTATCAGTATTGGCTTCTTCAGCCGCGCCGTTCTGGTGTTCGCCGTGTACGCCGTCAGCTTTGGGCTGCGAGTCACGGCGAACGAAGAAGACGAGGGCATTCTGGACGTGCTGCTCAGCCTGCCCGTCCCGCGCTGGCGCGTCGTGGTGGAAAAGTTCGCCGCTTATACGTTGATGTTCCTCATCATCGTGGCGCTTTCCCTCGGCGGGCTGTGGCTGGCGACCAGTCTCACGACTCTCCCGGTGAATATGGGACGGGTGTTAGAGAGCGGCGTCGCGATGATTCCGGTCGTGCTGGTGATGATGGCGCTGACGACTCTGATCGCAGTGGTCGTTCGCCGGAAAGCGACCGCGGTGGCGCTGACGTCGGGCATCATCGTCGGCAGCTATTTCATCGACTTTCTGGGACGCGCCGCCAGCGGCACCGCCGCCGACAGCCTGCGCCTCGTCTCGTTCTTCAATTATTACGACTTTCAGGCGATCATCCAGACCGGTATCCGCATTGGCGATGTCGTTCTGCTGGTCGTCGTGACCCTCGTGCTGCTCGGCGGAACCGTCTGGGCATTCGCGCGCCGCGACATCGGAACCTGAGAACATGACCGCAGAGAACCCCTTCATTCTCATCGCAATCGGGCGCACGCGGTGCGCCCCTACATTCCCTTGCCTTGCATCCTCCGGTTAAGTCGGGACGTTTTCGGAACTAGTGGTCAGTCCAGCTAGATTTTTGGGAAGGGGCAACTCGGACTATACTGCTGTGAAAAGGAGTATAGCCATGATTACGCTGACCGACGAAGAACGCGGGATAGTCGAGCGATTTATCCGACGGGGGAAAGCGAATGGGCGCAACATCGCACGGGCGCATGTTCTGCTCAAGAGTGACGAAGGATGGAGCATTGCGCGCATTGCCGCCACGTTTGGGGTCAGTCAGGCCACGGTCAGCAATGTCCGAGCACGGTATCGTGAAGGTGGGGTGGAGCGGGTATTGAAGGATCAGGTGCAAGCGAAGCGTCGGCGTGCCCTGGTTGGGGCCGACGAGGCGATGTTGGTCGCATTGGCGTGTAGCCCGGTGCCGGATGGACACGATCACTGGACGGTGCGGATGTTGCAGAGCAAGCTGGTCGAGTTGGGCGTCGTCGAGCACATTGGTCGGGGAACGGTGCATACAGCGTTGAAAAAAATGCGCTTAAGCCGTGGCGACGCGAACACTGGTGCCTTCCGAAAAAGATCGACGTAGGCTTCGTGGCGGCGATGGAGGATGTCTTGACCGTTTATGAATTGCCCTACGATGCGGACTATCCGCAGGTCTGCCTGGATGAAAAGCTGGTGACGCTCCACGCCGATGTCACCGAGCCGCTCCCGGTGCAATCGGGACGAGCCGAACGGGTCGATTACGAGTATGAGCGCGTCGGGACGGCGAACCTGTTTGTCATGGTCGAGCGCTTGAGCGGCTATCGTCACGTCGAGGTCACGGAGCGCCGCACCGCCATCGATTATGCGTGGCGGCTCCAATGGCTGGCGGATGTCCGCTATCCGCACGCCAAGAAAATCCGGCTGGTTCAGGACAATCTCAACACCCATCGCTTAGCCAACCTCTACCTGGTTTTCCCGCCTGCCGAAGCCCGCCGGTTAGCCGAACGGTTTGAACTCCACTACACGCCCACTCACGGCAGTTGGCTCAACATGGCGGAGATTGAGATCGGCATTTTCGAGCGCGGCTGTTTAGGCAAGCGGGTGCCTGATCGGACCGTGCTGGCGCGGCGGGTCGCGGCACTCGAAGCCGAACGGAACGCCGACCACGCCACCATTGACTGGCGCTTTACGACCGGCGATGCGCGCGTTCGGCTCGAACGCCTC
>CALMDI010000837.1 GCA_937864975.1 uncultured Chloroflexota bacterium
GAGTACCGGCTCCACCCGGTCGGGCCCACGGTCTTCGGCGGCCTTGCCGCCTACGACCCCGTCCACGGCCGCGCGCTCGGCGCCGCGTTTCGCGATTTCCACGCCGGCGGCGGGCCGGACGCGGCGGGGCTCGCCTACGGCTACGTCGCGGCGCCCCCGGAGGAGTTCATCCCGGCGGAGTGGCGCGGCCGGCTCGTGGCGATCACCGCCGGCATGTGGAACGGGCCGGTCGCGGAGGGAGAGCGCGCGCTGCAGCCGCTGCGCGAGGTGGCCGAGCCGATCGTCGACCTCTACGGCGAGCTTCCCTACACCGAGCTCCAGTCGATGATCGACGATCCGCCGGGCAAGCGGAACTGGTGGACCGCCGAGTACGTCGACGACCTGCCCGACGACGCGCTCGACGCGCTCGTCGCGTACTCGGAGCAGATGCCGATCAGCTTCACCCAGATGCTCGTCTTGCCCTGGGGCGGGGAGGTGGCGCGCCGGCCGGGCTCGCCGCTCGCCAAGCGGGACGCCGCCTACGTCGTCCACCCCTTCTGCGTCTGGGAAGGGGCCGAGCGCGACGAGGAGCACATCGCCTGGGGCCGCGCCGTCCGCGACGTCCTCGCGCCGTGGAAGACCGGCGGCGTCTATCTCAACTTCGTCGGCGACGAGGGCGACGAGCGCGTCCGCGCCGGCTTCGGCGACGCGTACGAGCGCCTGGCCGAGGTCAAGGAGCGCTACGACCCGGAGAACATCTTCCGCGGCAACCAGAACATCAGGCCCAGGGGGCAGCTGATCCACTGACGCGCGGTTAGGATTCTCCTCCCGAAGTCGTCCACGCCGAGGAGGATCCGTTCGCATGCCCGCTTTCGAGCCTGGAAAGATCCGCAACGTCGCCGTCGTCGGTCATCGCGGCACGGGGAAGACCTCGCTCGTCGAGGCGCTGCTCTTCCAGGCGGGCGAGACGAACCGGCTGGGCACGATCGACGCCGGCTCGACGGTGGCGGACTGGGACGACGACGAGCAGCAGCGGCGGATGTCGATCTCGCTCGCGCTCACGCACGCCGAGTGGCAGGGCCGGAAGCTGAACCTGATCGACGTCCCCGGCGACCCGAGCTTCCAGGGCGAGGCCCGCTGTGCCCTCCGGGTCGTCGAGGGTGCGCTCTTCGTGCTCAGCGGCGTCATGGGCGTCGAGGTCGGCACCGCGCGGGTCTGGAAGCGGGCCGAGGAGCTCGGCATCGGGCACGTGGCGACGGCTGCCCCGGCGGGCTCGCGCAACGGCAACCGGTTCATGGCGCGGCTCTCGCTCGGGCCGCTGGCCGTCGTCAGGGTGGCGAGCACTCACGCGGTGCGGGCCAAGCTGACCGCGCTGGCGCCGCGCGCCAAGCGGAGCAACACCGGTCGGCCGGTGGGACAGGTGCTCGCCGCGCGGCGGTCGCTGCGCCATACACCGGACTTGCTGCCCATCCTGAAGCAGGCGGGCGTGGTCGATTCCGGCGGTCAGGGCTTGGTCTACCTCCTCGAAGGGATGCTGCGCGGCGCGACGGGAACCTTGGCGGTTGGAACGGTAAGAGCCGTCGAAACCGAGTCGGCGCCGGTGGACTGGCAGAACGCGCTCGAACCGGAGGATGAAGGCTACGGCTACGACGTTCAGTTTCGGATGCACGGCGCGAATCTCAACGTCGAAAGCGTGCGTCACGCCATCGAGGACATTGGCTGGTCGGCGGTGGTCGTCGGCAACGACCGGTTGATTAAAGTCCACGTCCACGTTCACGACCCCGGCAAGCCGATCAGCTATGCGATTGGTCTGGGCGTCGAGATTGACGACGTGGTGGTCGAAAATATGCAGATGCAGTATCACGCTTTCGTGCGCGACCGTACCGAGCGGGAAAGCCCGGTCGAACTGCCGCCGGACGCGGTCGCGGTCATCGCCGCCGTGCCGGGCGTTGGCTTGCGCCAGTTGTTCCAGCAAGACCTGGGCGCGGCGCGCGTCATCAGCGGCGGGCAAACGATGAATCCGAGCGCGGGCGAATTTCTCGATGCCATTCACGCCCTGCCGAACGAGCATATTGTCCTGCTGCCCAACAACAAGAATGTCATTCTGGCGGCGCAGCAGGCGGCGAACATGGCGCAGGGCAAGCAGGTGCGGGTTGTGCCGTCGCGCAGCGTCCCGCAGGGTATCACCGCCTTGCTCGCGCTCTGCAATTCTCCAGAGTGCGTCGACGCGGACTCGGCGGCGGCGGCAATGGGCGCGGCGCTCGATCAGGTCGTCAGCGCCGAGATCACGACCGCGACTCGCTCGGTCGAGATTGGCGGCGTTCACGTGCGCGAGGGGCACCTGATCGGCTTACTGGAAGGGAATCTCGTCATCGCGGGCGACGATATGGAAACGGTCATGGGCGACCTGCTGCGAAAAGCCGAGGCAGACAAACACGAGCTGGTTACGTTATACTATGGCAACGACACGCACCGCGCGAAAGCGCAGGCGCTGGTCGAGGCTTTGTCCGCCGATTTCCCCGCGCAGACATTCGACATCGTCTACGGTGGGCAGGCGCTTTACCCATACATCATCAGTCTCGAATAATCTGCTTATGCAAAATGTTCAGATCGTCACCGATAGCTGCGCGCATTTTGCCAACGCGCACCTCGCCAGCCAGTACGGCATTACCGTTGTTCCCAACAAAATCACGATTGGCAGTCGGACGTACCGCGAAGGCGTCGATCTGTCGCCGGAAGAAGCCTTCAAGCTGATGGCGCACGAAACCCGCGCCCCGGTCATCGAGCCGCCGAGCGCCGCCGATTATCTGGACGTGTTCACGCGCCTCGCGCGCACCGCCGACGCGATCATCTCGATTCACGTCTCGCGCGAAATTTTGCCGAGCTTTCAGCGCGGGAAGCAGGCGGCGCAGCAGCTTGCGGGCTACAACAAGATCATGCTGATCGACTCCCAGTCGCTGACGGCGGGGCAGGCGATGCTGGTGCGCGCGGCGGCGAAAGCGGTCGAGCAGAACGACACGCTCGACGAGATTGTTCGCGTCATTCGCGGCGCGATTGAGCGCATCTATGCCGTCTTTTACACCGAGTCGATGAACTACATCGTGCAGAACAAGATTATTCCGCCCTCTCAGACTATTCTCGGCGCGATGCTCGGCATCAAGCCCTTTCTCACCATCGAAGAAGGGCGCCTCAAACCGATGGAAAAAGTGCGAACCCGCATACAGGCAGTAGAACGTTTGGTCGAATTTGCGGTAGAATTTACAGACATCGAAGACGCGGTGATTTTGCAGCACAAGCCCTACATGAGCGAGCAGACGCGGATGCTACAGGATCGGCTGGCGGTTGAGTTTCCGGGGCGGCATTTTCCCTATATGCTCTACGGTCCCTCGCTGGCGGCGCTGATCGGCACCGATGCGTCGGGGCTGGTGGTTCTGGAAAGCGAGACGGTGCCCGTCGATGACGACTTTTAAGCGGATTCGCTTTGTTACCGACAGCACCTGCGACCTGCCGCGCGATCTGGTCGAAAAGCACGGCATCGGCGTCGTGCCCTGTTACCTCAATTTCGGCACGGAGAGTTACGCTGACGGGATCGAGATTTCGCGCGAGGCATTTTACGACCGCCTGACGACCGCGCGCCCGCTGCCGACGACTTCCGCGCCGCCGCCGGGGGTTGCCGAGCGCATCATCAACCAGACGTTCGAGGGTGCGGATCATCTCGTCATTATCTCTGTGCCGATGAAGCTGAGCGGCGTGCTGAATACGTTGCGCCTCGCCGCCAGCGCCATCCCACCAGAGCGGCTGACGCTGATCGACAGCGGCACGACGACGATGGGGCTTGGCTGGCAGGTGCTCATCGGCGCGGAAGTCGCGGAAGCCACGGGCGACCTCGACGCGGTGTTGAGCGCCATTCAGCGCGCGCGCGAAAGCCAGCGCATGATCGCCGCGCTGCCGACGCTGGACAACCTGCGTCACAGCGGTCGCGTCAGTTGGGCGGCGGCGAGCATCGGCACGCTGCTCAACATCAAGCCGTTGATTGAGGTGCGCGACGGCGAGGTGCATTCCATCGCGCGTATTCGTACCTTCGGGCGCGCGACGGACGAGTTGATCGAGCTTGCGCGGGCGGAAGCGCCGCTCGACCGGCTGGCGCTGCTGCACGCCAATAACGCCGCCGGCGCGCAGGCGATGCTGGATCGCCTCAAGGATGTCGCGCCGCCCGATACCCATATCGTCAATGTGACGCCCGTCCTGGGCACTTACGCGGGTTCAGGCGCTCTGGGCGTCGCTACCGTCAGGTCAAGCTGGAGACATTAAATCGCTATGCCATCGGCACTGGAAACACTGGTCAAAATTCTGAAGCTGGAGCGCGAGCAGGGCTACAAGAACACCGCCGTTATCGGCGGGCTGGGCGCGTTCAGCGAGAACTGGTCGAACGACGCCCGCGCTCAGGCGCGCAAGCCTGAACACGCGCTGCTCGTGGACGAGCTCACGGCGCTCCTGCGACGCTACGAGAACATCGGCGAGCGCAGCGAGCGCCATCAGACGGTCGGCTACATGCTCGACCGCATCACCGGGCGCGTCCCCGCGCCGCCGGAATACCAGCCCAAACCGGGCGATACGCTGCCCGCCTCACCGCCCGCTGAATCCACGCGGGAACCGGACGCCAGCGCGGAACCGCCTCGTCCCGCGCCACAAGCCCCGCGCTCTGAAGAGCGACGTCAGGAACAGCCGCGCAAAGATCGCCCGCAGGAGCAGCGCCAGCAAGGCAGAGGGCAGGGACAGCAGAAGCCGCAGAACCGCCCGGCGCAGGGGCAGGGTCGTCCGTTCGGACGGCGGGATGAGGGAGGAAGCCGGATGGACGACGATTCCAGCAGCGCGCTCGATTTTCTCGGCGGACCGGTACGCTCAAACGGTCCCGTCGTGCTCGATCTGCCGCCGCGCCCGCGTCTGGCGCGACCGCCGCGCAAGCCGCGTGAAGCGGTTGATCCCGAAGCTGCCGTCGATATTCTGCGCGGGCTGAGCGCCAGCGTCGAAACGATGAAAGGCATCGGACCGGGCAAAGCCGAAATCCTGGCGAAGCTCGGCATTCGCACCATCAACGACCTGCTGTTCTACCTGCCCCGCCGCTACGACGACTACACGACCATGCTGCCCATTCGCCGTCTCAACCCGAACATGGTGGCGACCGTCGTGGGCACGGTGCGTCAGGCGGAAGTGCGCGTCGGCAAGAACAACCGCAAAGACTTCTACATTGTCATCGACGATGGTTCCGCCATGATGTCCGTGACCTTCTTCGGGCAGGGTATGTACCTGGGACGCTCGATCAAGGTCGGGCAGCAGATCGTCGTGCGCGGCATGACCAGCGTGTACGGCAATCGTCTCCAGATGACGAATCCCGAATGGGAGCGCGCCGAGTCCGAGAGCTTGCAGGCGGCGGCGATCGTACCGGTCTACGCGCTCACCGAAGGGCTGTACGCGCGCGAGTTCCGCAAGATGATGAAAAGCGCCGTCGAATACTGGTCGGAGCGCATTCCCGACTACATGCCCGATGCGGTGCTGGAACGCGCCGATCTCGCGGATTTGGGCTGGACGCTCAAAAACCTGCACTTCCCGGAAAGCCTCGACCATCTCGGTCATGCCAAGCGCCGCTTCATCTTCGACCAGCTCATCATGCTCCAACTGGCGATTCTCGCGCAGCGCCGCGCCTGGCAGTCCGTGCCTGCCGAGCCGCTTCAGGTCAGCGATGACTGGATGGACGAGTTCCTGCGCGCGGTTTTCCCCTATGAATTGACGGGCGCGCAGCGGCGAGCCATCAACGACATTCGCGGCGACATCTGGAAACCCCTGCCGATGAACCGCCTGCTTCAGGGCGACGTCGGCTCCGGCAAAACGGCAGTGGCGATCACGGCACTGGCGATGGCGTTCGCCAACGGGAAGCAGTCGGCGATCATGGCGCCCACCAGCATCCTCGCCGAGCAGCACTACCGCAATATCAGCCGCACGCTGGAACAAATGCCCGGCGACCAGCGCCCGGTGATCGCGCTGCTCACGAGCGCCCTCACGACCACCGAGCGCGAGTCGGTCTATCGCGGCATCGCGGACGGCTCGATTGACATTGTGATCGGCACGCACGCCATCATTCAGCAGGGTGTCGAGTTCAAAAATCTGGCGGTGGCGGTCATCGACGAGCAGCACCGTTTCGGCGTCGAGCAGCGCGCCGCGCTCGCGGAAGGCCGCGCGCCGCACGTCCTGCACATGACGGCGACGCCGATCCCGCGGACGCTGGCGTTGACCGTGTACGGCGACCTCTCGGTCTCGGAGATCTCGGCACCGCCGGCGAACCGCAAGCCGGTCGTCACGGCCCG
>CALMDI010000838.1 GCA_937864975.1 uncultured Chloroflexota bacterium
GATGTCGAAGCGGCGACAGTCGGCAACCACGGACGCGATCACCCCCTCGATTTCGTCCGCCAGCGCGCCCGATTCGGGATGGTAATAGGCGAGCAGCTTGACCGCCGACGCGCCCGCCAGCTTGATCTTTTCGACCGACCAATCCGGGTAAAATTCAATGCCCCGATAGGTCGAATCGCCCGTATAGCCGCTCGATTCGAGCGCCAGCAGCAGCCCGCTTTGTCGCGCGCGATGCAGCGCGGCATCCAGCCCGTAGACCGGATCGAGCAGAACGGCGCTGACGTGCGGCGTGAGCGCGGCGATGACCTCGGTTTTGATGCCCGCTGCCATTTCATAGCTTGTTCCGGGCGGCAGCATTTTTTCGTAGCTGCCTCGCTGGTCGAACGCGACAACGGTGAACACCGACTGCTCGTTGCTCGTCGCTTTCAGACCGAGCCATCTGCCCGGCGTGAGTTGTTGAGTCATGATTTACTCCTGAACCTGACGTGTCGGCAGAATTTCGGGGCGGATTTGCCACCCCCGTTCGATGCGCGCCTGCGTGTCTGCCCACGTTTGAATGCCGCTGTTGGAATCGGGGCGCTCGCCGTTGCACCGCGCAGACAATCCGCGCCGCGTCGTACGGACTCAGCCCGCGCAGCATGGCGGTCAGCAGCGCGGCGTAAGCGCTGTCGCCCGCGCCGGTCGTCCCGGCAACCTCGACCTGAAACGCGGGATGCCAGACCTCGGCGTTTGCCCATTCGTCGATGCTGATCGGCAGACGCGCCAGAGTCGCCAGCGCGCTTGCATCCCCGGCGCGCAAGTATAACCCCATCTCGCCAAGCTTGAACCCCGTCACGACCGCGCCCATGTCGAGCAGTTCCGAGGACAGGTCGCGCAGGTAACCCTGCGACAGATGCGCCCGAACGTCCCCGTGCCAGCGGTCGAAGTCGGCGCGACGCAGCATGAACAGAATTTCCTCGATGCTCGGCACGAAGACGTCGACGTAGGGCAGCGTATTGACAATAACCGAGCGCCAGTCCACCCGCCCGCTCGGCGCATCGGGATCGGGACGCGCCATATCGAGCGAGGTCACGACGCCCGTTTCCTTTGCCAGCCGATAGATCGCGCGCAGCTCCGCGCCGTCGTTCTCGCGCAAGCGCGCCATCAGCGCCGGATAACCGAGATGAAAAATCGAGGCGCGCGCCACTATGCTATAGTCGATATCTTCGTGACCAAACGTGTCGTTGGTCGCGGGGCAGTGCAGAAACGTGCGGTCGGCATTCTGCGGCGAAAGCGCGATGGTATACGAGCTTGGCTGCCCTCGCCGCACGGTGATAAAGCGCGTCAGGTCAGGGCTGTGACGGCGAAGATAACTCGCGATCATATCCCCGATCAGGTCTTCGCCGACAGTGCCCATCAGACCCACGTTCACGCCGAGGCGGTAGAGCGACAACCCCACGTTCGAGACCGCGCCGCCCGTGGAAACAACAATCGGTCCGGTTTCCGCAAGGCGCCCCGGCGACACCAGCGCATCCGTCGTGACGTGCTTCAGGTCGGGAATCAGGTCGATGCACAGATGCCCGCTGACGACGATTTCAGGTGAGCCATCCACCAGAGGTTCCTAAATGCCGCCCGATAGGTCGAGCCGGCTCTCGATGCCTGCCACGCGCACGACCCGGCTCGCCCTCCCCGATTCGAGCGCGGCGGTCAGCAGAAGATGCTGCTGGTGGGTTTCTTCAGGCGTAGCGCAGTAAAAGGGCTGCGTCATGCCGTCGCGCCCGTTGGCGACCTGATCCATGAACGCCGCCCACATTTGCAGCAGCGAATCCGAGAAGCCGAATTCAAAGATGCCGCCCGTGATCGTCGGATAGGCGGTTTCGTATCCCAGGTCAACTGCCTGCCATGCCTGCTCTCTGCCAGGCTCGTAGTCCATCGTCCGCAGCGTCTTGGGATACTTGGTCGTGTATTCAACGCTGAACTCGGTACCGAGAATGCGAAGATACCAGGTGTTCGTCTCGCCGGGCGCGATGCGGTAAGTCTGAATAGTCATTGGAAAGTGCTGGTCGCCCGTATTCACGTCACACGCCAGCGTCGCGTTATCCCACGTCCGGCACGGCGCCATCTCGCCCTGCGCGTTCGGGCGCTCCGTGACGATTTTGCGCAGCAGAGCGCGCACGTTCTCCGGCAGCCAGCCCATTCGCAGCGGGATATGCAGCGCGTGCATTCCGAGGTCGCCCATGCAGCCATACTCGCCGTTGATCTCGACCATCCGCTTCCAGTTGATCTTCTTGTTCGGGTCGAGGTCGCTGCTGTGCAGCAGACCGGAACCCACCTCGATGATTCTGCCGAAGCGCTTCTGGTGGATGTAGCCGACGATGCGCTGCGCCGCCGGAAAGAAGGGGAATTCGGACGAGCACGCGACAACGACATGCGGGTTCGCCGCGACCGCGTCGAGAATCTGGCGGTTCGCCTCAAGGTCGATGCCGAACGGCTTTTCGCCCAGCAGGTGCTTGCCGGACTGAATAATATCGACATAGAACTGTGCGTGGAGATTATGCGGCACGGCGCAGTAAATCGCTTCCACGTCGGGGCTGCTCAACAGGTCGTGATAGTCGGTGGTTTTCAGCCTGATCGTGCTGAAGTTCTGCTCGAACCAGTCGAACAGCGCCGGGTTCGTGTCGCCGATGGCGGTGATCACCGGCTCAAAGTCCAGGTTCAGCAGGTGGCACCAGCGCGCGGTCGCGCTGGCAAGCTCGCGCCCCATCAAGCCCAGCCCGATAATGCCGGCTTTGATCTTACGCCGGGGTGCGGGCATTTGCCGCCTCCAGATATTTGGCGGCGTCCTGCGGCGAGGCGTTGTCGTGGACAATTGCCATCAGCGCGCGAGTCATCCCCGCGGGGTTGGCGTGCTGCACCACGTTGCGCCCGTAGACAATACCCATCGCGCCCTGCTGCATCAGTTCATAAGTACGCTGCAAAATTTCCTCGTCGGAGACGCGCCCGCCGCCGCGCACGAGAATGGGCTTGCCCGCCGCGACCTGGACGACTTCGTGGTAGCGGCTGGCGTCGTCGGTCGGATCGGCTTTGATGATGTCCGCGCCCAGTTCAATCGCCTGACGCACGAGCGGTAAAATCTTGTCGATGTCGCCGTCGACCATGTAGCCGCCCGCCACCTGATTATCCTTCATCACCAGCGGCTCGATCATCAGCGGCATCCCGTACCGCTCGCATTCCGGCTTGAGCTTCGTGATGTTGTCGATGCACTGCTTGTAGACTTCCGGCTGGTTCGGCAGATTGAACAGGTTGACGACGACGCAGGCAGCATCGAGACGCAACGCCTGCTCGACCGGTACGCCGATCATGCCGCTGTAGATATACCGGGGGAGCGTCTTGCCATAGACGTTGGCGATGTCGGTACGCAGCACGAGCGACGGTTTCTTTTTCCCCCGGATGCTCTCCAACAGCGGCGCTTGCCCGATACTCAGTTGAATCGCGTCGGGGTCGGCATCGACCAGCGTTGCCACCACCCTCGGCATATTTTCGATGCCGTTCAAAAAGCTGCGCTCGCCAAAAAACCCGTGATCGACGGCAACGTCGAAGCATTTGCCATCCGGCGCGAACAGCCGGTTCATGCGTGCGGTCACACTCACCCTTCAATCTCCTTTGCGAGCCTGGCTCGCGTAATCGTCCAGCATGACGCCTTCGGTTGGCGTCCCGTTCGCCTGCAAGTCCGCGATGCGCGCTTTCGCCGCCTCGACCGCCTCCGAGCCATCGAGTACGGTCAGGCGCAGTTGGAAGGTTTGTGGTTCGCCGGGTTCCAGCATGACGAGGCGTCCGCTGCGGCGCGCGGCGTTCCGTCCTTCGGGGATGCAGTTCGCGGGTTCGATGCCATTGACGTATAACCCCTGCCGGACGTTTTTCCACTGGCTCAGGTAGGGCATGGCGCTGGTGTCCCAAGCCACCGACAAGCCAAAATCGGAATGCACCAGCGCCGCCTCGGACATGTTTTCGTCATTTTCGTGGACGTGATGGAAAAAGACCTGCTCCGGGTACCGCGGTATGGCGGCGTCATAGTCCTGCCAGCGCGCCAGCTCGACGGCCTGCTCGCCGTCTGCCTGCAGCACGAGATGGACCATCTCGAAGG
>CALMDI010000839.1 GCA_937864975.1 uncultured Chloroflexota bacterium
GGCGGTCGCCCCGCAGCCGTTCGCGCATGCGCGGCTGTTCACCCTCAAGCCGGTCGCGACGGCCGCCGTCCCGCAGGCCGCGGCCGAGGGCGTGAAGGTGGCGGAGGCCGCCACCACGGCGAGCGACGCCGCGCCCGCGGCCGCCCCCGCCGCGCCGGCGCCCGAGGCCAAGCCGCTGCCGCCCGGCCCGATCACGGTGTTCGTCAGCCGCAAGGAACAGAAGCTGTTCGTGCGCCAGGGTTTTGAGCCGGTGTTCGAGGCACCGGTGAGGATCGACAATGCCGGCGAGCCGCTCGGTACCCATCTGTTCACCGCGCTGGCGGTGGCGGGCGACGCGGCCGCGCTGCGCTGGACCGTGCTGACCTTGCCGTCGGCCGCGCGGCCGGCGCCCCAGCGGCGCGTCCAGACGACCGGCATCACCACGCCATCGTAACGGGTCGTCGCCAGCACTTTGATCGCCGGATCGACGTGCATGTAATACAACTCGGTCTTGACGACGAAAGTGTTGATTCCCTCCGTGATCGGACTCGGCTCGCCATCCATGTAAACTTCGTAGGTCACGCCGTCGCCGCCGGGGTGGGACACCCACTGACCGCCGACCATAAGCTGGTATTCCGGCTCGTTTCGGAAGGCGTCCGCCATGCCGCCGTGCAGCCCGGCAAGCCCGACGCCGCCGCGAACGGCGTCCAACAACGGCTTCAACTGTTCCGGCGTAATCGTGCCCATCGTCCAGATTGGAACGATCAAGTCCAGCGCGGTGAGATCGACCTGGATAAAGGCGTCGAGCGTGTCTGAAATGGTCACGTCGACGTCGTTTTGACGAAGCTGTTCCGCCAGCAGCGCCGCCATCGCCGCGGGTTGATGTCCCTGCCACCCGCCCTGAACGATCAACGCTTTGTGCATGAGTTCGCCTGCTCCTGATATATCCGAAACTCCAGTCAAGAAGGGTAGCGTGTCCTGGCGCAAACTTAAAGAGCCATACAGGGGAATGGTTTCAATAACAAAGGAATGGCGGTTCGGGGTTACATCTGTCCGGAACGCGGATCACGATTCACCCATCGGTTGTTAGTTGCATTCTCATCTTTTTGCAGTATCATGAGCAGGTCAACGGATACAATAACGATTGTAATTAATTCATGACGGACGAACGTGAGCGTCTCAAACAGATTAATTCCGCGCCGACGCGGGTACACGACGGCATCGACCGGGAGGCGCTGCGCCGGGCGCTGGGTACGACCCCGCCCGCGGGCGAGGACAGCAAAAGCAGCCTTGATGCCGGGAAAACCTATTCCCTGAAGCACGCGGTGAACGCGCCGACACAAGTTCCGGTGCGCGGCGGCTTTACACGCGCTATCAACACGATGCTGACCGCGCCGGAGCGCGAGACGCAGCTTCAGATCACCGGCGAGCATGTGCTGCTGGCGCTGCTGCTGGCGGTCATTTTCTTCGTTCGCGTCACGCAGTTGAACTACAACACGCTGTATCTGGACGAGGCGATCTATACCACGGTGGGCGAAGACGCGCTGGCGGGTGTGCTCGATCAGGGGGCAACACAGTGGATGTTCGGTTCGTATCTGTATCCGGTGTCGGCGGCGCTGGCGAACAACGTGGGCGGCGTGTTCGGGCTGCGGGCGCTGAGCGCGGTTCTGACGACGGTCGCGGCGCTGTTTGTCTATCTGACAACGCAGCGCCTGTTCGGAGCGCATTCCGCGCTGTGGGCGCTGCTCATTTTCGGCTTGAGCGGTATCAGTATCAGCCTGGGTCAGCAGGCAGTTTACGACGCGATGAGTGTGCCCTTTCTGGCAGCGGCGCTGTATTTCGTCGTATCCGCGATGTGCGTGCCGCCGCGCCGCCGCCTCTTTGCCACGCTCGGCAGCCTGACCCTGACGCTGGCGATTCTCGCCAAGTACATCGCGGTCATGGCGCTGCCCGCCCTGGTGCTGGCGATGGTCGTCCTGCATTTTTATCAGGGCGGGACGCTGCGTAATGTGTGGAAATCCGTCCCGTGGCTGTATTTCCTGCTGCCGATGATCGGCATTCTCGGCGCGTACGGCGTCTATTACTTCGCCGATCTTCAACAGGTGCTGACCGGTCAGTTCGCGTCGCAGGTCGAGCCACGCGGCGACATTCTGGCGACCATCATTGGCGACCTGGGACTGCCGCTGATCTTCGCGGCGGCAGGCACGCTGATTATTCTACGCGGCGCGCCCGATCACGTTGCCGGGGAGCGCCGCCTGTCGCGCTGGTTCGCGCTGGCGCTGGTCGCCTTTTTCCTCGCGGTACTGACAATGCCGCTGTATCACCTGGTGACGTCGAATATCCGCGCGCTGTCGAAGCACAACGTTTACAGCCTCGTGTTTCTCGCGCCGCTGGCGGGGTTTGCCGTCACCCGATTGGTCGAGATGCTGCGAACCCGGCGCGGGCAGCAGTCGACGGCGGGGCGCGCGGCGGGAGCGCTGGTGACGGCGGTGAGCCTGCTGCTGTTCGTCAACACCGCCTTTGCCCAGAATCAGGCGTTCCACGCAAGCTGGCCCAACAACGACGGCGAGCTTGCATTTCTGAGGACGCAGGCGATCACGCCGGACAGCCGTGTGCTGTCGTCCGGCTACGCGATTTTCGAGTATTACTATGACTTTGGCGTGCAGGATCGCGAGGTGTGGAATAACGTCTGGTATACCGAATACAACGGGGCGACAGGCGAGGAAGCCATCGAGCAGGCGGTCGGCGACTGCGCTTTCGACTGGATCGTCCTCGAAAATTTCTACGCGCCGGAGTGGTCGGGCTATCTGGAAAGCGTCGCCTACAACGCGGGTTACGCGGTCGTTTACAGCGAGATGGAAGTGCTGAGCGACGGCACCGAGATCATTTCGGTCGTCCTGGTTCCGCCGGAGGATGGACAATGCGGCAACGCGCTCGCGGGTTGAACGGGCTGCTTCGCCCGCTGCTGGTGACGGCGCTGTTTCTGGGCGCGGACTATGCCATTCTGAGCGCGCTCAGCCAGCAGGGCGGCGTGTCCTGGGTGCAGCCCGCCCTGATTTTCGCGGGCGCGGTGTTTGTAACCCTCGTCTGGTTTCCTGAAACGCTGCGCGGTTTCTGGGCGGTGAGCATTCTCAGCCTGTGCGCGTTTTTCGCGATTCAACTCTACGCGCTCACGGTGCTCCGCAATCTGTTCGGGCAGCCATCGCCGACGCTGTTTACCGCGTTCGTCGGCTTGACGAGCCTGCCAGTCATCGTCGGGGGTTACGTCGTCTATACGTGGCGCGCGGAGGACGTGCGGCGGCTGGTTCGGCGCGTGCAAAAGGCGCTGCTGATCGCGCTGTTCGCTGTCGGCTTTCTGATCGCGGACTACATTCTGCTGCTGTACTTCAATACGCTGGTGTGGCCCCACCTGTGGCCCACCAACGCGCTGCTCGTGCTGGTCGTCGGCTTTGCGATCCTGTTCTGGTTCCCCGAAATCGGGCGCGGCGTGTGGATGTTTCGACTGGTCGGCATCTTCCTGATTTTCATCGGACAGTCGTATCTCATCCACAGCTTTCTCGTCATGCTGGACGACCCGTCGATTTTGTCCATCCTGCATCTCGTCGGGATCGCCGGCATGTTCGTCGTGCTGGTGCTGAACTATATCAACCAGTTCCGCCCCCGCAGCAACACCGAGCCGCCGCCGCTGCCGGACGTTCTACCAACGGTCGCCGCTGTAATCCCGACGTATGGCGAGCCGGTGGACGTGCTCGAAAAGACGATTGTCTCGCTCAAAAAGCTGGATTACCCGCCGCATCTCCTGTGCATCATCGTGTCGGACGACGCGCACCGACCGGACGTGCGCTACCTGGCGCACAAGCACGACGTTCACTACAACTGGGGCGCTCAGAAAGACGCGAAGGCGGGCAACCTGAATTCGGCGCTGGACTACATCGACACCGTTTGCCCGCACGCGGCACTCATTCTGACGCAGGACGCGGACGAGGTGATCGACCCGTCGTTCCTTCAGAAGATCGTCGGCTACTTCAATGACCCGCGAATTGCCTTCGTGCAGACGCCCAAAGAGACGCTCGCGCCGCGCAGCGATCCGTTTTGCACGCGCGACCGCATGTTTTTCGACCTCTTCCCGTTCGTCCGATTGCGTT
>CALMDI010000840.1 GCA_937864975.1 uncultured Chloroflexota bacterium
CCCCTGCCGCCCAATCGCGTCGTTGACAGGTTTTATAGCTCAAGTTGATTGAATTAAAAAGGACGCTCACTTGAACGTCCTGATTTACTTGTTTTGAAGCTAAAGACTATGTAGTCATCTGTTCAAATTTGTACATTTGAGCAATTAACCCTGGCTTTTCGTATTGACTAAAGACTGGCGACTAATGACTAACGACTTAATATCCGCGCCAGCTCATAATAACTGGGGTTGATCTCTTTCGTTTTCTTAATCGCCTGTTCAATCGGGATCGTCGTCATATCCCGGTCATTCAACGCCACCATCATGCCCGACTCGCCTGCCCGCAGCGATTCCAGCGCCTTAACCCCCATCCGCGTCGCCAGCAGCCGGTCAAATGCTGATGGGCTGCCACCGCGTTGCAGGTGTCCCAGGATCGTTACCCGGATGTCAAAACCCACATCCGTTTTCTGTTTCAGGAAATTGACCAGATCATTGGTTTCATATGAAACACCTTCGGCAATCACCGCAATCGCGTGCGACTTGCCTCGCACATAAGCGTCCGCCAACGAGGTTGCGATTTCTTCCATCGACATTTCCCGTTCCGGCGTCGAAACAATTTCCGCGCCGCCCAGAATGCTCGAAATAATCGCCAGATAGCCGCAGTTGCGCCCCATCACCTCGATCACAAAGGCCCGTGTGTGTGATGACGCGGTATCCCGAATCCGGTCAAGCGACTCGACAATCGTGTTCAGCGCCGAATCCACACCAATGCTGGTGTTCGTGCCATCAATGTCATTGTCGATGCTGCCCGGAACACCGATGACCGGCAAGCCCAATTTGTGCAGCGCCAATGCCCCACGCAGGCTGCCATCCCCGCCGATGACAACCAGCCCTTCGATGCCCTGCTCGTTCAGACGCCGCAGACCTTTTTTCTGTCCAGCAGGGGTTTTAAATTCATCATTACGCGCGGTCTGCAAGATCGTGCCGCCGCGCTGCAAAATACCGCTCACCTCGACGCTGGTGAGCAGGTTAAAATCCCCGGCGAGCATCCCCGAATAGCCCTGCCGGATACCGTAGACTTCGACGCCATATTCCAGCCCGGTTCGGACGACCGCGCGGATCGCCGCGTTCATGCCGGGAGAGTCGCCGCCGCTGGTCATTACCGCAATACGCTTCATGAGCGTGTAATTGCTCCTGTCCTCGAATTACGCAATGACTAATTTTAGCCGCTGCGCGGGCAAAAGCCAGAGGGGTTAACCCAACTTGATTTCGTCGAGACCGGGGACTTTTTCAAGCTCCTGCAACAGTCGGTCGCAGTAGGAGGTGGTGTCGTTGGGAAAATCCAGCTCGTAGGCTTCGTAATCGCTGCACACGAGAATGGTGAAGCGATCATTGCCAGGATAGGATTTCAGGATGCCGTAGATGCTCTTCAGGCGGCGTTTGTCTTTGTCCGAGTCGGAACTGCGCTGGAACTGGACAACAATCCGCCGCGGTGGCGGAGGCGGCTCGTCCAGCGGGGGCAGCTCAGAAAAGGTTTCGCCGTCGGGAAGCCAGGACGGCGGCGCTTCATCCCACGACGGCGGCTCCGGCATGGGCGCGGCGGCGACCGTTACATGGGGTGGCGGTGGCGGCGCGGTGGATACTGGCGCGGCATCGTCGGGGAGCCACGCGGGGGTATGATCGCCGGCGAGCGGCGCGGGCACGACGTCCGGCGTGATCGTTTCAAAGCTGGTCGTGACGTACTCACAGATGATTTGCGCGTCACCGCGCGATACGTCGAGCCTGCCGCTGAGCAGCACGACCGAGCCGTCGATCATCAGGTGTTCAAACTGGCTCCACGTTCGCGGGAACAGCACGGCGTCAATCGTCCCGTAGCGGTCTTCCAGTTGGGCGATGCCCATCATGTCGCGGTTTTTGGTGGGTACCCGGCGCACGCCGGCGACCAAGCCGACGACTTTGACCGCTTCGTTCTGGCGGTCTGCCCCGGCTTCCTTAAGCTCGAAGGTGTAATTCGGACGAATGTCGGGCAGCATGTCCATGACCGGGTCAATCGGGTGGCTGCTGACGTACAACCCCAGGAGTTCCTTCTCCCAGTTGAGCATCTCCCGCGGCGATGCTTCGTCAATGGTCGGCAGATTGTGCAGCAGATCATCGCTCATCGCGCTCAGCGAACCGCCGAACAGGCTGATTTGCCCGACATCTTTTGCCTTGTGATGATCGGCGCTGAAGCTGATCATGCGATCCAGCGCGCTCAATAGCTGCGGGCGCGTGCCCATGCCGCTCATCGCGCCGACTTTGACGAGGCTTTCGACCGTCCGCTTTCCGACCAGCCGCAGGTCGATGCGCGTGCAGAAATCTTCCAGGTCGCGGAAAGCGCCGCCCTCGTCCCGCGCGTCGAGAATGTGCTGAAGCGCGCCCACGCCCGCGTTCTTGATCGCTGCCAGCCCGAAGCGGATACCGCGCCTCCCGTCTGCCTGCTTCTGAATGTCGAAGTCAAGCTGGCTGTGGTTCACGTCCGGCGGCAGGATGGGGATATTCAGTCGCTTGCACTCGCTCAGAAAGGTCGTGACCTTCGTGGCGTCGTCATAATAAACGGACAGCAGCGCCGCCATATATTCTTCGCCGTAGTGCGCTTTCAGGAAGGCGGTCTGAACGGTGATGACCCCGTAATCGGCGGCGTGACTCTTGTTAAAGCCGTAATTGGCAAAGAACTCGATATCGTCGAAGATTTTCCCGGCGGCTTCTTCGCTGACACCATAATCAGGACCCTTTTCCAGAAAGGTGTCGCGATGCTTTTTAAGGTCTTCCTTCTTCTTCTTCGAGACGGCGCGGCGCATCAGGTCGGCTTCGCCAAGCTCGTAGCCAAACAACTCACTTGCTACCTGAAGAATTTGTTCCTGATAAACCAGGATGCCGAAGGTTTCACCCAGAATCGATTCGAGCTTCGGATGGTGATACACAACCGCTTCCTGTCCGTGCATCCGCGCGTTGTAGGTCGGAATGTATTCCATCGGACCGGGGCGATAGAGCGAGATTGCCGCGACGATATGCTCGAACTTGGTCGGGCGCATCCCCCGGAGCATCTGCTGCATTCCGCTGCTTTCGACCTGAAACACACCCACGGTCTCGCCGCGTCCGATCATCTCGAAGGCTTCGGCGAGCATCCGGTTCTGTTCGGGGTCGCTGCCGGGGCGATAGGGGATATTGTCCATCGTGTAGCGAATACCGCGATGGCGTTCGATCAGGTCGCAGGCGCGGCGCATGATCGTGAGCGTGGACAATCCGAGGAAGTCGATCTTGAGCAGCCCAATCGACTCGCACGTTTCCATCGGGAACTGCGTTACCAGCTTGAGCGAGGTGTTTTCGTCGTCGCCCTTCGTCTGCCGGTGGAGCGGAATGTATTCGACCAGCGGCTGATCGGCGACGATGACGCCCGCCGCGTGTG
>CALMDI010000841.1 GCA_937864975.1 uncultured Chloroflexota bacterium
GCTGGGGATGGGGTGAAGCGCGACCCAGCGGCGCGAGTCTTCGTTCACCTTGCTCCACCAGTAATTCACCTCGTAGTCGTATTCAAGCGCGCCGCGCAGGAGCATCTGCATTCCGGCTTCGTCCAGTTCCAGCCCGTATCGCTCCGCCTGCATGTAGTAATCGTTGATGAGCATGAAGTGCGTCACGCCGAGCAGAAAGCGCCCCTGCCCGTATGCCCAGACGCGCCGCGCCCGGCTGTAAATATCCTGGGCTTCGCGCTTCGCCTGGGCTTCCGGTCCAGAGGACGGCTGCGTAATCATGTCGCTCAGGTCGGCGTCGCTTGGCAGCGCGTTGACGGAAAACGCCGCCATCTCCGATGTCGTCACAACGGCGTTTGGCTTGAGCACGCGCTCGAAGTCGCGCAGCAGGTCGCGCAGGCTTTCCGGGCGCTGTGAAGGCTCTAACGCCGTACCCATCCGCAGCACTTCGGTCAGCTCGCCGGGGAGATTCGCGCTGATCAGATCGATCTCCGGCAGTCCTTCCTGATATTGAAGCTGCTTGAGCGCCAGCGGCGTGGTCGCGTCAAACGGCAGTTGTCCCGTAATCATGTGAAAGAGCAGCACCGTAAAGCTGTAGATATCGGCGCGGTGGTCGATCACGTCGGCGGTCAGTTGTTCGGGCGCCATGTACAGCAGCGTGCCCGAGCCGGGATTTTGCGCGCGTCCTTCCGGTCCGAGAATCGCCGCCAAGCCGAAGTCTGCGAGATAGGGCGACTCGTTGCTGTCGAGCAGAATATTTGACGGCTTCAGGTCGAGGTGAACGATGTTGTTCTGGTGGGCGTAATCCAGCGCCTGGGCGATGGCGCGTCCCAGACGAATCACGTCCTCCGGCGGCAGGGGTCCTGCTTCGACCAAATCTTCGAGAGAGCCGCCGGTCACGTAGCGCATGACGATGTAAAGCCGCCCGTCGTAATCGCCGAAATCGTAAATCGGCAGAATGTGCGGGTGCTCGAGCGCGGCAATCGTGCGCGCCTCGCGCTCGAACATCCGAACCGGATCCATATCCTGCGACAGATCGTGCATCATCGTCTTGACCGCGACGGTCCGATTCAGCCGCCGGTCGCGCGCCGACCACACATCCGCCATGCCACCGCGCCCGATATGTTCGATGACCCGATAGTGACTAAACTCGACTCCGACGTCCATCCGCCACCCTGTCTACCTGATGCTTAACCGCGTAGATTGATTATAGGGGTCGCGACGAAGGGCAACAAGTAATGTTCCGTCAGATTTGTCACCAGTGCCGGCAGCAGGAATACGACAATGCGCCGCCGCGCCTGTTATAATTCGCGCGGTCTCTGGAATGTATTGTTAGAAGCTCCCATTTTATTGGAAGGCAATCGGACATGCGGAACCGTATGTATCGCTGGCTGAGTTTGATTTTCTTCTGCGTGCTGATCGGATCGCCGGTCGAGGCGCAGGACGACTCGACCGCTTCGCTGGAGCGCGACCCGCTCGCGCTGGCGGAACGCCTGCTGGCGTATAACGGCGACCCTGCCACGCCGGAACTCGTGCCGGTGTACGAAGCGGGCGACACGCTGGAATTCTGGGTCGGAAAAACCGGCTCGGAGACGCCGACGCGCATCACCGCCGAGCTGGCGAGCGCGACGCCGCTCGTCTACGTCTGGGTGGAGGAGGGGATCGTTTACGAGCCGAGTGAGATGCAGTCGGTCGCGGGCACGCTGCATGGGCTTTACAACCTGCTCCGCTCGCGCAGCACGTTCGCGACCACGCCAAGCCCCATCGGACAGACCGGGCAGGTGTTTGATCCGAGAGACGTGCTTCCCGTACCGGACGTGGACAATGACCCGCACCTCTACTTTCTGTACGCATCCGATCTGCCCAACGACCGCGATGCCGTCTATAACCCGAACGACAGCCTGCCTGCCGCGCTGGTACCGGAGGGTTACAGCAACGAGCACGAAGTCATCGCCGTGAACACGACGCCGTTCGTAGGCGCGTCGCTGGGGAACGACGTCTACTTGAGCATTTTTGTGCGCGGCATTTACAACTTTCTCGTCGATGCTAATGCCCCGGAGCAGCCCCTGTGGCTGCGCGAGGCGCTCAGCTTTTCGCTGCTGTACGAGCTTCAGGGCGAGTCCGGCAGCACCGCGGACATGGTCGGCTTCCTGAGCGTGCCGCAGACACCGCTGCTTCAGCCGTCGAGACTGACCACACGCGCCGAAACGTTGGGCGCGCAGCTTCTGTTCCAGGCGTACCTTCAGCAGCGTTATGGGTCGGGCGTCGTCCTGCGTCTGTTTAACCAGTCCGGCGAGGGCATGGATCCTGTCGATGCGGCGCTCGCCGAAGCGGGCGTCAGCGACCCGGTCACGGGCGCGGTCGTGACCGCGGAGGATGCGTTTGCGGATTTTGCCCTGGCGAACGCGCTCAACACACTGTTCGGAGACGGGCGCTATGCTTACCGGGACATTCAATTCAATCCGGGCGAAATCGCGGTCAGCACCGACTTTGACGACGCGACCGACATCGCGGTGGATGAGGCGACGGTGAACCCCTTTGGAAGCGTCTATTTCCGCGCGACGACCGACGAAACGGCAACGCTGCGCGTCCAGTTCGACGGCTCGGAAACCGCCCCCCGACTGCTCATGCCCGCCGACCTGCCGCCGGACAACCTGTTTTACTGGTCGGGGCGCGGAGCCAACCGGGATCATACGCTGACTCGTTCATTTGACCTGACCGATGTGGATGAGGCAACGCTCACCTTCGACGTGTGGCACGATCTGGCGGAAGGCTGGAATTACGGCTACGTCGAGGTATCTACGGACGGCGGCGAAACGTGGCAGGTGCTGCGCGCCACCGACAGCAGCGACGAGAACACCAACGGCGTCGCCTATGGTCCGGGCTACACCGGCATTAGCAACCCGCTCGGTCCGCGCCCGTTCCCGGTAATGGGCGTGCTGATGGCGCAGGACGGCGTTAACGTCACCGACGTGGTGCCAGGCGGTCCGTCGGACGTGGCGGGCGTGCGAGCGGGCGATCAGATTATCGGCTACGAAGGCGAGCTGTGGCAGAACACGCCGAATATTCTGGCGGTGCTTGCCGACTATTCGCCGGGCGACACCCTGAACCTGCTGATTCAGCGCGGCAACCAGCAGATCGAGGTGCCCGTGCTTCTCGGCGCGCACGAGACGCGCGTGCTGCTGCCCGAACCGCGCTGGCTCGCGCAGGAAGTCAACCTGACGCCATATTCCGGCGGCGAAGTGCTTCTTCGCTTCGAGTATGTGACGTTCCCCAACCGCGCGACGGAAGGCTACGCCGTCGACAATATTGCGGTTCAGTCGATTGGCTTCGAGGACAGCGGCGACGACGCCGAGGGATGGACGATGGCAGGCTGGGAGCAGGTGACCAATCAGGTGCCCGCTCG